>DASROK010000452.1:0-2342 GCA_035646915.1 Gemmatimonadaceae bacterium | reverse complement strand
CGCTCAGGCTGGGTGACTTCTATTGGCAGGAGCCGGGCACGACGCGCGGCATACGGAACATCGGAACGACCCGCATCGAGATCGCGGAGTTCGAACTGAAATAGTTCAGTCGAACTATTCTTCTACCCGCCAACGGCCGTTTAATTACCAACACACACGCAGTTGACGACGCCGACTGCTGCGAGCGCATGGGGGTCTCGACCGATGGTAAGACGCTTTGCGTGCGCGCCGTCGAGCGGCGAGGTAATTGACATCGCAAGCTGGAAAGTCATCGCCCACGCTCGACGATGAAGCACGAATGCTATGAAGTTTTGTTTGATGAACGGCTAATCGCTCCATGAAAGGCCGCGCGCTCTGAGGGTTCGATCGATCCTGGCGTCGTAGAGCTTCATGAGTTGTGCAGCCACGAAGTGGCCTTCGATGATTCGAAGTGCGCACGCGATCGCCTGCAAGGTCGCCATTCTCTCCGGCCGGCTTTGAGCGCGTAGCTGAAAGGTGGCGTGATTCGGCGCGCTGATCTTCACTCTCGGAACATCCCTTAGCTCGATGTGGCGGGAGTGAATCTTTCGCGCTTGCCTCCAAGTGCCGTCCGGCACGATGAGCTGGATCGGCCGCCAATCCTGGCGGACCAATTCACTGTCCAGTTCCACCGCATCCGGGCTCGGGTAAAACAGCAATGTCCGATATCGCGGCGCCAATAGATCGCTCAAATCGAGCTTCTCAAGGCGTTCGCCGCGTATCCGCACCTCGCTGTTGACCAAAGATTGATGCGCGAGCAGACCGGTGTTGCTGCTCCGGGAGAGCTCCCGGTGGTGAATCACCAGCGAAATCTTCGTGCGCAGATCCAGGCGCGGTACCTCGGCGCACATGCAGAGCGTGAGCGACGCACCGCACACCGAGCAGCGCTGCTTTGCTTTCCCGATACCAGCCACGACGAAAGCCTCGACGGCTTTATATACTTCCCGACGGCGGGATGCCATCGTGATCGTTGGGTGGAGACGGTCTGTGCCGAGGAAATTGAGCGAGTTCATTAGAGCCGACGATAAATCACCAAATTATCTGGCAAGAGTACTTTATCGGTGAGAGATTTCTTGTTACCTCATTGTTGACGAAGATGTCGAATTTTCTAAAACTGAATGAGGGAGAAAATAATGCAAGCGGTTGATATAGCGTCCGTTGACGAGCTCGTGGCGTTACCGCCGACGATCTTTGGCGTCATCCGTTGGAAGAAATACATCGGCAGGCCTGCGGGTCATCTGTGCAGTGGTTTCAATATTCGTGTGGAAGAGCATACGGCAACCCAGTTTCGTGCGCTGGGCGGTGGAAAGTACGAGCCGATTCCCGGCACGGGCATTTGGAAAGACGTGAATGATGCGCTTGTCTGCCAGGAGCTACCCGATGAAGGCGATTACCACAAGCTCGGTTTTCAAATCCGGGGACGAGACATCCATCTGAATGCTTTTCCTGATGGGCAGTATCGCATCACACCGACTCTGACCGGCATGTGGACGCGGTCCACTCCGGTCGTGTTGCTTGGCTCGCGCAGTATCGAGCCAAAGAGCGCGTACGTTGTGCTCAAGAAGGATGATCATATCCAAAGCGTCGAGTTCGAACTCGTGCAACGTCCTCGGCCATGGGCGACAATCTTCGGCGCGGCCATCGCAGGCGCGTTAGTGGGCTCTGCGCTGCGAAGAGCAAATCGTATTTCGTCTGACCTGGCCAGATCAGGATCGGATGATTGAGCTGCTTCTTCCAACGGAACTTGTCTTGTTCTCAAATCTCTTCAGGTGCTCGATCGATCCCAATCGGCTCGAAAATCTTCTCGCTTGATTCGCCAGAGCATACGACGCAGCAAAAGCACGAGACATCGTGGTGCCGAATATTTGACGGTGCGAAATGATAGAGTGTTTCAGAGTGAGACTTCACATGACGATTTTTCGTGCAGCGCTCGTAGGCTGCATAGCGTGTGCCGTGGCAGGCTCCTCGGGTATTTCATGGAAATCGCCGCTGGGTCGAGATCATCCTCTCACCGGGCGTATTTGGGACGTCGCTGCCGCACGATTCATCGATCGGGAGAGCTTGGTCGAGCGTCTGGCTCGCGCTGACTTCGTCCTTCTCGGCGAGCGGCACGACAACCCTGACCATCACCTGCTGCAGGCCGAAGCACTCCGGAGCCTGATTGCTGTTGGACGCCGTCCTGCAGTGGGTTTTGAAATGCTCGGTCTCGACGATGCCGGCGCGGTCGCCAACCATCTCGCCGCCGCTCCGAACGATGCTGCGGGGCTAGGTCAGGCAGTGAATTGGAACAAACGTGGATGGCCGGATTGGGCGATGTACCAACC
>DASROK010000451.1:0-6888 GCA_035646915.1 Gemmatimonadaceae bacterium | reverse complement strand
ATGTCGATGTTGAATTCCTTCTCGAATTCCATGACCAGCTCGACAATGTCCAGGCTGTCGGCGCCCAGGTCTTCGATGAAGCTCGCCTCATTGGTGAGCTTCTCACGCTCGACTCCAAGCTCCTTCTCTATGATATCCTTGACCTTTTCCGAGTTATCGGCCATCGGTGGTTCCTCGTGTCTATTGTGAAGTGTGGAAATATAGTAAAAATCGAATGCTGAATGCTGAATGCTGACCGAGTGCGCAGTTAGTCAGAATTCAGCATTCAGCATTCCGGCCTACATCACCATTCCGCCGTCCACCACGAGCACTTGCCCGGTGATGTACGAGGCCTGATCGGACGCAAGAAAAACAACTGCCGCCGCAATGTCTTCCGGCTTGCCAAGCCGCTCCAGCGGGATCAATGCGTTGAGCGCGGCCTTCGCTTCGGAGGTCATCGCATCCGTCATCTCGGTCTCGATGTACCCAGGGGCAATTGCATTCACCAGAATATTCCGGGAACCGAGCTCCTTGGCGATTGACTTGGTAAGCGCAATCAGGCCTGCCTTGCTTGCAGCATAGTTCGCCTGACCCTTGTTGCCGATCAGACCGACGACGCTCGCCATGTTGATGATGCGCCCGCTTCGCTTCTTCATCATTCCGCGCGATACCGCCCTGATTGCCGCAAACGCACCGCGAAGGTTCGCATCGAGAACCTGATCCCAGTCTTCATCCTTGAGGCGCATGACCAGGTTGTCGCGTGTGATGCCGGCATTATTCACGAGAATGTCGATACCGCCAAACTCTTTCTCGACATCGGCAATGAGCTGTGCAACCTGCGCAGTATCACCCACATCGCACGCAAAGCCCGCCGCACCATTTCCAACTTCTCCAGCGACAAGAGACGCCTTGTCACGGTTGCGCCCCACAACGGCAACACGAGCGCCGGCTTCCGACAATGCCTGCGCCACCGCTCTCCCGATACCGCGTGTGCTTCCTGTGACGAGAGCGTTCTTTCCGCTCAAATCGATTTTCATTGCGCGATCTGGTTGATGAGTTTGTCTATGTCAGCAGGAGTGCCGCAGGCAATTCCTTTCGCTGCGGGCACTATTCGCGTGAGCAATCCGGTCAGCACGTTCCCCGGCCCCATCTCCACGAACAGCGCGTGGGGGTATTTCGTCGCGATGCGCGTGATTTCGCCGGTCCATCGCACTGGCGCAGTGAGCTGCTGAACGAGAAGCTCACGCGCGCTTTCCGACGACGTCGATGGCTCTTCCGTGACGTTCGAATAAACGGGGAATGCAGGCTGCGCGAACTCCGTGGCATCGACGGCTTCCTTGAATCCCGGAACGGCCGGCTCCATCAGCGGCGAATGAAACGCTCCGCTCACCGGTAGACGCACTGCGCGCTTCGCTCCGTTGAGCTTCGCGAGCGCCATAACCTTCTCCACTCCCGCCACTTCACCGGAGACCACAATCTGCTCGGCTGTATTGTAATTCGCCGGCACGGCCAGACCTGCACTTCGAGTTGCAAGCTCGCACAATGATTCGATCGAATCATCCAGCTTGCCAAGCACGGCAGCCATCGCACCGGGACGGGTCACGCCAGTCTCGTACATGAGCTGTCCACGCTTGCGAACCAGTCGCGCAGCGTCGGCAAGTGTTGTAGACCCTGCCGCATGATACGCGGTGTGCTCGCCGAGTGAGTGTCCTGCTGCCGCGCATACAGAATTTCCCAGTGTTTTCCGCGCAATCGCCCACACTGCAGCACCGTGCGTCAAAAGCGCAGGCTGCGCATTGAGAGTCGCGGTGAGATCATCAGCGGGGCCCTCGAAGCAGAGAGTGCTCAGCTTGAATCCAAGCGCGTCGTCTACTTCATCGAAAACCCGGCGCGCTTCCGGAAATGCGTCGGCCAGATCCTTTCCCATTCCTGGTTTCTGCGAGCCCTGTCCGGGAAACAGCAGTACGACTTCCACTCTCTAGAACCGGATGATCATCGAGCCCCAGGTAAAGCCCGCGCCGAAGGCGACGCACATCACGGTGGTTCCTTCCTTGATGATTCCCTTTTCGATTGCCTCATCGATTGCAATCGGAATCGACGCGGAAGAGGTGTTGCCGTAGCGGTCGACATTCACGTAGACCTTTTCCATCGGAATGTTCGAGTGCTTTGCTGTTGCCTCGATGATCCTGACGTTGGCCTGATGCGGAATGAGAAGATCGACGTCAGCTCCTGTGAGTCTTGCCCCGTCGAGCGCGCGATCGGCAGCTTCGGACATCGAGCGCACCGCGTGCTTGAAAACTTCGCGTCCCGCCATTTTCACGAAATGCCCGCGCTCCTCGAGAACCTTTGCGCTCATCGGGATCTTTGCTCCGCCTGCCGGCCGATACAGAAGATCAGCGAGTTGCCCGTCACTCCTGAGAAATGTCGACAGAATCCCTTTGCCGGTGCGTGCGCGCTGCAGAATCACTGCGCCCGCTCCGTCACCGAAAAGCACACAGGTTGCGCGATCTGTCCAGTCGACAATCGAGCTCATTTTTTCCGCGCTGACAACCAGAATGGTTTCAGCAGCGCCGGTCGCAATCATTCCCTCGGCAACTGTCATCCCGTAGATGAACCCCGAGCACGCTGCGCCAATGTCGAATGCCGCTGCGCGTGAAGCGCCAAGCTCGGCCTGAAGATCGACGGCTGTAGCGGGAAGCAGGCGGTCCGGCGTTGCCGTGCTCAGAACTATTGCATCGAGCTGGCCGGGATGAACGCCCGCGCGCTCCATCGCCTGACGCGAGGCAGTCGCCGCCATCGACGCAGTGGTTTCCGTTTCCGTGGCGAGATGCCGCTCGACGATTCCGGAGCGCTCGACGATCCACTCGTGCGACGTCTCGATGCCAATCGACGCGAAGTCGTGATTCGTCATGATCTTTGCCGGAATTCCCCGGCCAGTCGACATTACTGCTGCGATCGGACGCTTCACGATGCCTGCCTGGTTTCAGTTGACGGTGCGAGACTCGCAAGCTTCTCGCCTATGCGGTCATTCATTTTCGTTTCGACGGCGCGAACAGCAGCGACTATCGCATTCTTGATCGCGCGCGGCGTGGAATTACCGTGGCAGATCATGCTCACTCCCTTAACGCCAAGCAGCGGTGCGCCGCCATAGACGGAGGAATCGAGTGCACTCAATGCCCGCTTCACTTTGAGCATATCGATCTCATTGTCCCGTCCGATGATCTCGACGATCATCGGAATGACGCCCTCGTAAAACTTGAGCACGACGTTGCCCACAAATCCATCGCACACTACGACATCTACTGGGCCGCGGTCGCTGGCTCCCGGCGGAAGATCTCGTCCCTCGACATTTCCCTGAAAATTGAATCCAGCGGACTTGAACAGCGCGTGAGCTTCCTTGGAGATCGCGTTCCCTTTCGCTTCCTCTTCCCCAATCGACAGCAAACCAACAACAGGCTTGCTCCTGCCAAGCACTGTCTCGGCGTAAACTGCCCCTAGCCATGCGAACTGCACGAGCTCTTCGGGCGAGCAGTCTACGTTAGCTCCAGAGTCGAGGAAAACGATCGGCTCGCGCGATGTGGGGAGAATCGTCGAAACCGGAGGCCGCTTGAGGCCCGCGTGCAGGCCCAGCATGACGGCCGACACCGCCATCTGCGCGCCGGTATTTCCGGCAGATACAAATCCGTCGGACTTTCCATCTGCCTGAAGCTTTATTCCCACAGCCATCGGATTTTGCGACTTGCCGCGAAGAGCCGTGGTCGGCTTGTCGGACATACCGATTACGTCTGGAGCGTCGACGATGGAAATGCGGTCACGGACAAGAGCGGCGTGCGAAAGCTCCCCACTCAGAAGACTGGAGAGCTCGCTGTCGATCTTGTCAATTTGTCCTACGAGCTGAATCGAGTGAGTCGAATCGAGCTCAGAGAGTGCGTTCAGCGCTCCAGCGATAGTTGCCCGGGGCGCAAAATCGCCCCCCATGGCGTCCAACGCGATTCGCGCCAACTACGCTTCCCTGGCTGCTACTCGCTGCTCACCATCGTAGTATCCGCACTCTTCGCAGACGTGATGCGGACGCTTCATGCTCTGGCAGCGCGGACACTTCTGGATCGCGATTGCCGGAGCGGTCTTGTGCGTGTTGCGAGCGCGCTTCTTTCTCTTGGATGTGCGTCTTTTTGGGACAGCCATTGTTCTTTCGCTAGTTGAATGTAGAGCCAGTCAGGGAAGCTGATCGCGAATTGCGCGCAATGCGTCCCACCTGCTTTCGATTGTAACCGGGACACAGTCGCATGTCCCGTTGTTCCAGTCGGTGCCGCAGTTTGGACACAGGCCTTTGCAGTCCTCGCGGCAGAGAACGTAGCCTGGGACTGCGAGCAGCCAGGCCTCTCTTACCGCGGGTCTCAGGTCGAGTGTCACCCCCAGCGGATCGAAGGCATAGACATCGGGATCATCGTCCGCGTCTTCACCCTCTGACGAAAAAATGAAGTGTGCATCCTCAGCGATCGCCACCTCGACTTCGTTGAGGCATCGACGGCAAGCCACTTCGGTTTTCCCGTGAATCCTTCCGCTGAAGTAAAAGCGGGAGGGACCGGCTGAAGAAAGCCTGCCCTCTACTCTGATCGGCTCCGCCGGGCGCACATCTCCTTCTTCCCAGATCGGATCATCCGGTGCGAGCGAACCCGAGACATGCGCTGCGTGAGACTCCAGTGAACGGATGTCGAACGACAGCATAAGCCTATAAAATTAACCCCTTCATGGGTTTACGAAAAGTGGAGGCGGTGTGTTTAAAGGCGTGACATTGGGCAGCGCACTTCTGTTGGCCGGCTGCGCCAGCGCCCCAACATCTGGTGACAGCATCGACCGGGTTGCCTCCGAGTTCATGAGACTGGGAGTGGCCGTGAGCGTCGTCGATTCCGAGATGGTCGAGTCGGTGCTTGCTGCTCCCGAAGTCGTTGCGCGTGCAAAGGCCGAGCGACTCGACGAACAATCGATAATCCGGCAGCTCGGGGAGCTCTCTGAGCGAGCGGTCCGCATACCAGTGCCGCGCGACCAGCTTCAGGAGGAGAGGCTGAGGCGCCTTCGCGCGTACATCGTATCGCTTCGCACGCAGCTCATGATGAAGAACGGGCTCAAACTTCCAATCGTAGAAGACGTTCGACGGAATTTCGGGTTCGAGCCAGTGTTCCCGCCGCTCTCGGCATTCGATTCCACGCTGCAGTCTCTCGATCGTCGACTCACTGGCTCGGGTGACGTCGCGGCGAAAATCGACGCGCTGCGCGAAAGGTCAATTGTACCAAAGGAAAGGGTAAGGACTGTGTTTGCTGCGGCCCTCGCAGAATGTAAGCGGCGCGCAGCACTCCATCTCGAATTTCCGCCGGGCGAGTCAGTCGAAGTCCGCTTCTCGGAGAATCCCCTCTTTCCAGGACAGAACATCTATGTCGGGAACGGACACAGCATCGCCGAGATCAGCCTGGCGAAGCCGGCGGAGGTTGATCGAATTCTCGCCCTTGCCTGTCACGAGATTTATCCTGGACATCATCTGCATTTTGCGACGTTGTATCACGAATACTTCGACAGACGGGGCTGGAGTGAATTTGCCATCGAGTTGGCTTTAAGCCCGCAGATTCCCGTTGCAGAAGCAGTCGCAGAATACGGAATCGGACTGACATTTCCTCCGGAAGAAAGAGTGCGCTTCGAACAAGCGACGCTCTTTCCACTCGCCGGAATCACAATGACTAATCCCGGCGAGTGGCAGGCGTACTTCGAGGCGCGGAGCGGGATTCTCGGTGCTTCTTCCACCGTTGCGCGCGACTATCTCGAAGGCAGGCTCAGTCGCGAATCGGCAATCGAGATGTTCAGGCGATATCGCCTTCAATCGCGAAGTGCGGCCGAGCAGATGACAGCGGTCCTCGACGCAATTGGCAGCTACGGAATTGCGTCCGACCTCGGCTGGATGACAATCGACCGCGCTTTCAGAGGGAAAACACTCGGAGAGCGATGGAAGCTTTTCGCGCGAATCGAGCACGAGCCAATGCTGCTGACCGATATCGAGCGACTGCGTTGATCATCGCGCGGGGGTGTCTTAACTACGGATCAGCACGGAGCTGATCCGTAGTTGGTGTTTCAGTGTTGATACGTATTGTCGATATCTAGCGGGCCGAAATAAGGTCGGTCTCGGAAAAAAAGAACCTTGCCTCGCGCAAAGCATTCTCATCAGAATCGGATGCGTGAATCGCGTTCCTCTCTTTGGATTCCGCGTAAAGCTTCCGGACGGTGCCCTCAACTGCCTCGGCAGGATCCGTGGCTCCAATTGCATCACGCAACGATGAAACAGCCGAGGCCTTCTCCAGAATCATCGGCATGCACGGACCAGAGGTCATGAATTTCACCAGCGATCCGTAGAAAGGACGCTCTTTGTGCACTTCATAGAATGCTCCGGCTTGCGCCTCGCTCATGTGGAGCACGCGAGCAGTCAGAACTTTGAATCCATTCTGCTCCAGATGCGCGATGATCTTTCCAGCCTTGCCCGATCCGAACGCATCAGGTTTGATAATTGTCAGTGTGGTGTTGCCAGCCATGTAGTTGTCTCGTAATGATTTAGTTACTTGGACCTGAGAAGTTGCACGACATCGATCGGGCGCTGCGCAACGCCGATTCCGGCATCCTTGAAAGCCTCGATTTTCTCCGCGGCCGTGCCCGCCGAACCGGAGATGATCGCTCCAGCGTGTCCCATGCGACGTCCCGGAGGTGCGGTCTGACCGGCGATGAATCCGACGACGGGCTTCTTCATGTTTTTCTTGATGAACGCCGCGGCATCCTGTTCGTCCGTTCCGCCAATCTCGCCCATCATCGCGACGGCTTTGGTCTTCGGGTCCGCTTCGAATGCGGCGAGACAGTCGATGAAGTTCGTGC
>DASROK010000450.1:0-2565 GCA_035646915.1 Gemmatimonadaceae bacterium | reverse complement strand
CCATGAAGAGCAGCGCCTCCGCTCGTGGGGCGATGTGTTGCGCGGGGTCGAGCAGCAGACCGCGAATGGCATCGCCAAGAGCGGTTCCTCCGGGTTCGCGGAGTGTCAGCACATCGTTCCCGCCGGCGCGCAGCGCGTCCGCCAGAAGCTTGAGCTGCGTGGTCTTGCCCGCGCCTTCTGACCCCTCGAGTACGATCAGCCGGCCCGTGCGCATCTGGTGTCAGGAAAGAGTGATGATCGAGCTCGTCGCGCCCTTCTTCATTCCTTCCATGATCCAGTTGTTAACCTGGTACATGATCTTGTCGAAATTTTCCTGCGCCGAGATCGCACGCTGGTAAACGGGATTGGATTGAACCTTGGTGAGCAGCTTGTCGAGCTCCTCTTCCATTTCCTGAGTGGGCTGCTCACCGCGCTGAATCATCTGCTGCGCGTCGGTCCTGATTTTTTCCATCTGCTGCAGCAGCGTCACCGCCTCACGATCGCCGTTGAGCGCGTCGCTCGAGCGCTTCACCGCCTGATATTCGGAACTTTGTCCAATTACGCGTCCCAGCTCGCGCGCCTTGTCTTCAAGCATCAATTCTCCGTTTTCAAATCAAATGCGCGTGGCGAATACAAATCGCTCGCGGCCTGCGAGATCCAGCCGAACTCCGATATCAGCGTACGCTCCGTTCTGCATCATCAGCTCAGCAACCAGGGAAGCCCGCCGCTCATCCACCTCGAGCGCGAGGATCCCGCCCGGCTCCAGAATGCTTACGCTATCACGCACAATTCCGGCCGAGGCATTCATGCCATTGTGGCCGCTGAACAGCGCAAGCGGCGGCTCCCAGTCGCGAACGCCCGCGGGCAAATCCGCCGCCTCGGCGAAAGCTACATACGGGGGGTTGGAGACGACTACCTGCGCCTTTTCGCCAGCAACGGGGGCGAGGAGCGATCCGTGCCGGAGTTCAACCGGTGCGCAGAGCGCGGCACGAGACCGCTCAGTGTTTGAGCGCACAACGTCGAGCGCATCGAGCGACGCATCTGTCGCGATCACCCTCTCGAATTTTCCCTCTGAAGCAAGCGAAAGCGCGATAGCACCCGACCCGGTTCCGATGTCGATCGCCGTGCCCCATGCAGCGCGCGGTTTCATCCGATCGAGAATCTCGCCAACGAGCACCTCTGTCTCAGGCCGGGGAATGAGCACTCGCTCATCAACGAGGAGATTCAAGTGGCGAAAGCACGCTGTCCCAACCGCATAGGCAAAGGGTGCTCCCTTGCGCAGTTTGCTCGCTGCATTTCGGGCGGCTGAAATGATTTCCGCGTCGATAGCGGCATCACGATTCATCATTGGCCAAGAGCGCGGAACTTCCAGCAGCGCGGCGATGATATCGCTCCCCTGCGCCCCAAGCTCGGCGATGACGGCACTCGCCGTTCTCGGATTGGAAGTGATGGGGGAGTCACTCACCAAGCTGCTCCTCCACATCGGCGAGCTTGAGCGCGTCGACAACCGGCTCGATGTCGCCCTCCATCACCTTGCCAAGCTCGTGCATCGTGAATCCAATGCGATGATCGGTGACTCTGTTCTGCGGAAAATTATAGGTGCGAATCTTCGCCGAGCGGTCGCCTGTGCCCACCTGCGTCTTCCGCATTCGGGCACGTTCTGCTTCCTGCGCCGCAAGGCGCGCATCGAGCAGGCGCGCGCGCAATACTTCCATCGCCTTGAGCTTGTTCTGGAGCTGCGACTTCTGGTCCTGCTGGCTGACGACAATTCCCGTCGGCACGTGCGTTATCCGCACTGCAGAGTCAGTCGTATTCACACTCTGTCCACCGGGTCCGGAAGAGCGGAAAACATCGATTCTGAGATCCTTGTCTTCAATCTTGAGATCGATCTCCTCGGCTTCCGGGAGCACGGCGACCGTTGCAGCAGAAGTGTGAATGCGGCCCTGGTTTTCAGTCACCGGAACACGCTGCACCCGATGCACTCCTGATTCCCACCGCATGGTTCCGAAGACTCCGTCGCCTTTCACCTTGAAGATTGCTTCCTTCACGCCACCCAGTGCGCCTTCCGAGTAGGAAATCATCTCCGTGCGCCAGCCGCGCCGCTCGGCAAAGCGGGTATACATGCGAAGGAGATCCGCCGCAAAAATTGCCGCTTCATCACCGCCGGTTCCGGCTCTTATCTCGACGATTGCAGGACGATCATCGAGAGGATCATGCGGAAGAAGTGCCGGCTTGATTCGCTCCTCGAGGTCGGCGATGGAGGTTTTGAGGCGCGACTCTTCGGCGCGGGCTTCGGCGGCCATTTCGGCGTCGTCAACGGAAACGAGCTCACGTGCGTCCGCGAGCTCGTTCTCGTATTTCCGGAGGAGCCCTGCCATTTCCACGACGGGCGCCAGATGTCGGTGCTCTCTACCCAGCGCAGCCATGCGCTGGGCGTCCTTCACTGTCGCGGGATCGGAGAGCTGGCGCTCAACCTCACCGGCGCGGTCGAGCGCGTCGGCGAGGCGATCCCGGAGACTCAGGTCTCGGGCGTCGCCGCAGCGGCGCCCTGAGTCTTGGTGGCGTACTTCTGACGGAATCTTTCAA
>DASROK010000449.1:0-2368 GCA_035646915.1 Gemmatimonadaceae bacterium | reverse complement strand
CTATATTGGTGACTGCGACACGTTCGGAAGCAACTTTCAAACCTATTGGGAGCGCACGAGCGAGTCTAGTCGCGAGAACATATTTTTGCGGTGGCCAAACGGCCATTTGGTTTAGCCGATAAGAGCTTCGAGTCGCCCCCTCAATTCAAGCATGCCTCCAACAAAGCTCGAAGACATTCTGAGCATCCCGGAGCTCGAGCAGCGCGCTCGCGTTTCGATGACACCGATGGCCTACGAGTACGTGGCGTCTGGTGCCGGCGAAGAGAACACAGTCCGATGGAATCGCGAAGCATATGACCGGATAACCCTGTGTCCGAGAGTTCTTAGGGACATTGCGTCTGTCGACACAAGTACCCAGGTGTTGAGCAAGGTGCTTCCGTTTCCGATTCTTCTTGCCCCGACTGCGTACCATCGTGCGCTGCATCCCGATGGTGAGATCGCCACTGCAAAAGGGGCAGGGCAGGCAGGCGCTACCTGGATCGTGAGCTCGGGGAGTACCACTTCCATCGAGGATATTGCCAAAGCCGCGTCGTCGCCGCTGTGGTTTCAGCTTTACATTCAAACCGATCGCGAGTTTACGAAAAGCGTGGTGCAGCGCGTAGAGGGCGCCGGAGTCGAAGCCTTATGCCTCACCGTCGATACCCCGGTGCTTGGCGCACGTAACCGTCAGACCAAAGCGAACTTCCGTCTGCCGCTTGGAGTCGTCACTCCGCATCTCGCAGATATTGGACGGGGCAGGCAGGACATCAACAATCCGCGGCGCGCGGGAGTGACGTGGTAGGATGTGGAGTGGCTTCGCTCGCTGAGCAAGCTGCCCCTTGTGTTAAAGGGAATTCTTACCGCGGAAGATGCGGAGGTGGCAATGGAAGCAGGCGCTGATGCGATCATTGTATCCAACCACGCAGGAAGAAATCTCGACACACTTCCCGCGACGATGGATGCACTGCCTCGCGTGCTCGAGAAGTGTGGCGGCCGCGTGCCGGTTCTCGTCGATGGGGGAATACGCCGAGGGACTGATGTACTGAAGGCGCTGGCATATGGCGCCCAGGCTGTTTTGATCGGCAGGCCGTACTGCTATGGACTGGCCGTTGCTGGTGCGGCGGGAGTTTATAAGGTGATCGAGATACTGCGCGACGAGCTGGTGATGGCGATGATGCTCACGGGAACCGCGAGCATCGCGGAGATAGACAGAAAAGTTTTGTGGACCAACTGATCACCGCCGCTTTGGCGTGCGCTGAATGATTGTCTCGTTGATGACGATCGCATCCATTCGCGTGCGGAGAAAGCAGTCGAGCGCCTGCTCAGGTGTATCGACGATTGGCTCGTTCTCGTTGAAGCTCGTGTTGAGCAGCACCGGCACTCCGGTGATGGCAGCGAACTCGCTAATCAGCCTGTAATAACGCGGGTTGGTTCGCGGCGTGACGGTTTGTAGTCGGCCACTGCCATCTGCATGTGTGATTGCCGGCAGAACGGCGCGCTTCTCAGGACGTACAGGGTACACCTGCTGCATGAAAGGATCAGGCGCTGCGCCGACGAAGTAGTCATCCATCGCTTCCTCGAGGATTGACGGAGCGAATGGCCTGAACTTCTCGCGGAATTTGATCTTTGCATTGATCAGGTCGCGCATGTCTTCGCGGCGGGCATCAGCGAGAATGCTGCGATTGCCGAGTGCGCGTGCCCCCCATTCCATTCGTCCCTGATACCAGCCGACGACATTGCCATTTGCGATTAGCTCTGCCGTTGCGCGGCACAGCTCTTCTTCCGACGAAAGTGATCTGGAGTGGTAGTCCCAGTCTGCGTCGTTTCGTGCAGCGACAATCGCACTGACATCTGCATTGGGATACTGAGTTCCCCAGTATGCGTGCTCCATCACGAAGCCGCGCGGCTTGCCGAGCACCTGGTTCCACACGTGGTACGCGGCGCCGAGTGCGGTGCCGCTGTCGGCGGCTGCGGGCTGGATGTAGAGGTCGCTGAACTGCGTGTTCTCCCGGACTTTTCCATTTGCGACGGAATTGATCGCACATCCACCGGCGAGACACAGGCGCGGATTTTTTGTCCGATCGTAGAGATCGTTCAGGACATGGAATGCGCAGTCTTCGTAAACAGCCTGAAGTGAGCGAGCGATGTTCTCGTGGTGCGTTGTGAGTGGCTCGCCTTTTTGTCTTGCCGGCCCGAGGAGCTTGTCGAGCTCAGCGGTGAATAGCGGTCCCATTGTCGGAACTCCGCCTTCCCATTCCATCTCGACGCCTTCGTCCCAATGGCGAAAGAATTTGCGGTTGAGTGTAAACTTGCCGTTTGGCTCGAGAGTGATGAGCTGCTTCAGCTCTTTAGTAAATTCAGGTGAGCCGTACGGAGCCAGTCCCATGAC
>DASROK010000448.1:0-2062 GCA_035646915.1 Gemmatimonadaceae bacterium | reverse complement strand
ATCTTGACGTCATACGGATCGGGTGTCGGGTCGTCATCAGCGATGTCGTAGTTCTTCTGCGGCGTCTCGAGAACGAGCGGGACGTCCTTCGACCGGGGATCCTTGAGAAGCCACCTGAAAGTCTCCACTCCAATCTGTCCGTCCCCTATGAGAACGTGCCGATCCTTGTTCGATCCAAGGTCATCTGCGCTGTCGTTCAGATGGAAGAATGACGGTGCCTCTCCTGTCTTTTCCTCGAAGTCATCGAGTATCGCGGTGAACAGCTCCTTCGAGGAATTGATCTCGTATCCCGAGCAGTACAGATGACATGTGTCGAGACCGTACCCTGTCCTCCCTCTTAACGATTTTGGTACATGTGAGAGAATCTCGGCGATCTCATCCGCGGTTTTTCCCATCGTGCGGCCGGCGCCCGCTGTGTTTTCGATGAGCAGTCTCGTTTCGGAATCGACTGCTTTCAAAGCGTCGGTTATGGCTTTTGCGATTCGCTTCGCCGACGCCGACCGGTCGCTTTCCCCTGCCGACCCGGAGTGAAAGCAGACGCATCCCACTCCCAGCGCGCTCGATCGCTCGAGCTCCTTCATGAGTCCGCCGGCGGCACGCGCGTACTTCTCGTCGTCGGGCGTCGCGACGCTCAGTACATATGCCGCGTGCACGACGACATTCTCCGGCTTGATCTTCGTCTCAGCCAGCGCTGACTTGAATCGCTCGACGCGCTCCGGCTTGATGGAAATCTTGTCGCCGTAGTATTTCGGGATTGCCGTGAAGAGCTGCATTGCAGTCATTCCTGCATTGCCCGCGCGCTTCACGGCCATGTGAATCCCGCCGTTGTTGATCGTATGTGCGCCGAGGTAGCGAGCCATTTCCTAGCGGAATTTCACTCCGACAGAAAGTGTGGCAAACGATCTCGCTCCACCGTCGTCTGCGTTTCGCATGATCCGGTGGTACCGGCCTTCCAGGAATGTCCTGATTCCCGCAAATGGCGCTGTGACACCGAAGCCGATGTTTACGCCAGGATGGTTCTCCGAATTGGTTTCCGGAAATGCCTGGCATTCGCCGGTGCACGTGAAATCAAAGTCGAGATGATAGAAACCGAGGCCCGCGAAGAGATAAGGAGCGGGTGAGTTGTCTCCGGGATACGCCGCGGAATCGGGGCCCATGTTGACGAGTGCCGTGAGCGTTCCGTATTCGATCGCTGGCGAGGTGTGGATGACCGCTGTTCCACCCGAAGCCAGATCGACAGGAATGTGCTTCCTGCCAAACTTCATGTAAGTCCCGTCGAGACGGGCATCGAGCATTCCGTAGACTCTCATTTTGAACAGTCCACCCGCATGCCAGCCCTCGCCGGACGTCTCCTGCAAGTCGCCGATTGGATGACTGTATCCACCAAAGATTCCTGCGGTGGGTCGGCCGAGTCCCAGCGTTTGCGCGCTGGCAGCCGATGAGATTCCGGCAAGAAGGCCGATTGCGAAAAGCGACAGACGTGCTTCCCTCATTGGTTTCCTTTGGCTTGGGTTATTTCCAGAATCCTGCGCGATAGAACGGCCGCGTAGCACTCACTTCGGGATCTGGCGAGTACTCGCTCCACCACAGACGAATGGAATCTCCTGCGAGACGAACGACAGGCTGTCGTGCCCTTCCGTTTTCGCTCGTCGCGATCGATCGGCTCTCGAAAATGTGTCCCATCGAACGCGACAATGCGACGCCCACCATTGGCTGCGACGCATTCGGGTCTTCGTATGCGACTGCAACTTTGTCTCCTGAAGAAGCAACGCTCACCCGTGACGGATTCCTGCCGAACACGATTGGAACCGGCGAATGAAAGGTCGCTGCTTTATCCATCGAGTGTGCGAAGAATATTCCAGGTCCGTTCTTTGGCTCGGAGAAATATGCAATGTGCACGTACCCGCTTGCGGAGTCGGCTGCAATTGCCGGCGCGGGCCGGCCGCAGCCGCGTACTCCATGATCGGTTGTGTCAGCAGCAATTTTCGCTGCCCACGTTCTTCCATCATTCGAGTGGGACGTCATGAGAGTCACGCTCGAATCGCGGTTCGATTCCCACCAT
>DASROK010000447.1:0-2940 GCA_035646915.1 Gemmatimonadaceae bacterium | reverse complement strand
ATGACGAAGATCATCTGCGTAGCCTGCCATGAATTCGCGCGCATCGATGTCGATTGGAACATCTCCACGCGCAGCCGCAAGCTCCCGCACCTGGAACAATGCCGGAAAGAACATCATCGTCGATGGAATGATGCCGCTGATGTGGAAGTCCATTTTTTGGTAGGCCCAGGGGACGTATACAGTAGGTACTACAAACGAATCACGCAAAGGTTGGTTATTTGGTTATTTACGAACCAACGTTCGGCTTCCCCGGGTAGCGTCGCCTGACCCCGCCGGTACATTAATGCCGCCGAGCGGTAAGGTTCCTGCTGTTCCTGCGCTCGCTGACCCTTAACAGGTGCCAATTAATGAGCTTACCAGCCCAGGAGTATCCGGACAGAATCGGATTCGCGCCTGAAGGCCCACCTCCGTTCACGCCTTATATCCCGCCCGGTACGAATCTGCGCGAGCTGACGCCAATACCAATCATCGTCGGCGCAATACTCGGCCTGGTTTTCGGAGCGTCTTCGCTCTACCTCGTGCTCAAGGTCGGACTGACCGTAAGCGCGTCGATCCCCGTCGCCGTCATCTCCATCACGCTCTTCCGCCTGTTCGCGAAAATGGGCGCGCGGGACGCGACGATTCTCGAGCATAACATCGTTCAGACGGCTGGGTCTGCAGGCGAGTCGATCGCATTCGGCGTTGGCGTGACGATGCCCGCCATTCTCATCCTCGGATTCGATCTGGAGATCACTCGCGTCATGCTGGTCGCGATACTCGGCGGACTGATCGGCATTCTGATGATGATCCCGTTAAGACGCGCGCTCATTGTCGCGCAGCATGGCCTGCTGAAATACCCGGAAGGAACTGCGTGCGCAGAAGTGCTCAAGGCTGGAGCGTCAGCCGAATCGAGAGCGGCAGCGTCTGAGGAAGCACGGCGCGAGCAGGAAAAACTCGGCGGCGCAACGAGCGCAACTACCATCTTCACGGGATTCGGGATGGCGCTTGCGTACAAGACCATCATGGTCGCGTTCCATGGATGGAAGGAAGTGCCGGAGAAGGTTTTCGGCACGCCGTTCAAGAATGCTTCGCTGTCTGTCGAGATATCGCCCGAGCTTCTCGGTGTTGGATACATCATCGGTCCGCGGATAGCATCGATCATGTGCGCCGGCGGAGTGCTCGCGTATCTCGTTCTCATCCCGATGATCAGCTATTTCGGCGATGCGCTCGCAGCGCCGCTTGCTCCGCAGACCACGACGCTGATCCGCGATATGGAACCCGGCGCGATTCGCGATGCATACGTGCTTTACATTGGTGCCGGCGCGGTTGCGGCTGGCGGAATTATTTCGGTATTCAGGTCGCTTCCAACGATCTGGCATGGAATGAAGGAAGGTCTCAAGGATTTCAGCTCCACGAAAGCAGGCGGAGTCGACATTGCGCCGCGTACTGATCGTGATATTCCAATGCGATATGTTCTCATCGGTATCATTGCCATCCTCCTCGCTATCGCATTCGCGAGCCCGCTTTACGTCGGCGGTACGAATTTCATCACTCGCATTGCTGCTGCGATCCTGATCATCATATTCGGATTCCTGTTCGTCACCGTGTCATCGAGACTCACGGGCGAGATTGGATCTTCGTCGAATCCGATCTCCGGAATGACAGTCGCAACGCTGCTGCTCACGTGTCTTACCTTCGTCATACTTGGGTGGACTGGCAGCAACTATTTCGTCACTGCGCTTTCCATCGGAGCTATCGTCTGTATCGCTGCGTCCAATGGTGGAACGACGTCGCAGGATCTCAAGACGGGATTCCTCGTCGGATCTACTCCCAAGTCTCAGCAGATCGCGATACTCGTTGGTGCACTGGTATCAGCGATTGCGCTGGGCCCGATTCTTCTCAAGCTGAATGCGGCGGGTTCAGTGTACGTACCTGTCGGCACAACAATCGAAGGAAAAGCGGCCGGCTCGGTTCAGCCTGGTGAAAAGGCTGATGTGAGCAAGCTGAGTGGGCGGCGCGAAGGAATTGAAGGTGTTCAGGCCGCTGGTGCACCTGACGCCAGGAAGTATCTCGTATGGCATCGGCAGGATCCGTCGGGTGGGAATGCGGAGAAGTACCTCGTCGATGACGCGGGTACGCCGGTGTATTTCGTCGACCGCGGGATTAACGGCGGCATTCGTACACTGCCGAACGGTCAGGCGGTTCCGAAGTTCGACGCTCCGAAGGCTACGCTCATGTCCTACATCATCAAGGGCATCCTGGGCGGCAAGCTTCCGTGGGCTCTTGTTCTCCTCGGCGCAATGATCGCGATTGTCCTCGAGATGTCGGGAATTCCATCGCTTGCATTCGCTGTCGGTGTATACCTGCCGTTGTCTTCGTCGAGCCCGATCTTGCTGGGCGGCGCCATTCGATGGGGCGTCGACAAGTGGATCGCGCGCAAGCACGCAGGGAAGAATCTCACTGAAGACCAGCTCATTGCCGAAGGTGACAAGAGCCCTGGCGTTTTAATGGCTTCGGGGTATATAGCCGGAGGGGCGATTGCCGGCATTATCATCGCCTTCCTTGCAGGCGTTCCGGCAATGGCCGGATTCAACAAGAGCATCGAGTCGTTCGGCGAAGCGAATCCCCTGAGAACCGGGCCTTCGTCAGACCTTCTGGCTCTGATCCCGTTCGTTCTGCTGATGCTCATTCTTTACATGACAGGCCGCGAGAAACTGCTCGCGCCGAAAGTCAAATCCTGAGGAACAACAGCTAGATGAAAAGCACGAAACTCATTCTGATCATCGCGGGACTGGCGCTCGCTGCCTGCACTCCGAGCGTGCAGCAGCCGGTTGCGGCTACTCCTTCTGGTTCCGTATCGACGCTTCCTGCGTCGAATCCATTCGCTTCGGAAAGCAAGCTTCCATTTCAAGCTCCGGATTTCACAAAGATCCATGATTCCGACTACGAGCCTGCTTACAT
>DASROK010000446.1:0-8059 GCA_035646915.1 Gemmatimonadaceae bacterium | reverse complement strand
ATCGAGAATCGCACGCACTAGCTCCGATGCGCTTCCCCCGCTGTGCGCGCGCAGCACTTCGCGGAGCCGCTCCGAACCGTATATCTCACCCGTTGGACTATGGGCTTCCACCAGGCCATCAGTAAAAGCGAGAAATGTATGACCCTTCTCCAGGGTGCGCGTCACCGCGGTGAAATGCGAATCTGGCAGCATTCCCAGCGCCGGCCCTGTAGGCCGAAGCTCCTCGATGCTTCCATCTGGCGCAACGATTACCGCGGGCTCATGTCCGGCATTCACATAGACCAGCTCGCCGGAGTAAGGCTCGAGGGACGCGAGGAATACGGTTGCGAACATGTTCGTCCGCCCATGCAGTCGCGCGATGTAATCGTTGGTGAAGCCGGCAACGCGCGTCAGGAGATCTGCGGGCGACGCCGATTGAATCGCCTGCATCACCATCGTGTGGCGGCCGCCGATCATCTGGATTGCGCCGCCGCCAACGGGATCGGCTGAAGCGCGGATCAGACTCCGAAAGAGCGCCATGAACAGCGCTGCACCAACGCCCTTGTCACACACATCACCCACTACGAGAATCACTTCTCCCGAGGTCAGCAGAAAGCAGTCATAGAAATCACCCGAGACGTCCCGCGCAGGGCGCAGCGCAGCCTCGATCTCCATGTCTGTAACCTCAGGAAGCGACTCAGGCAGAAAATCGCGTTGAATCGTTCGCGCCACATTTATCTCGCGCCGCAGATACTCTCCATCCTGGATGCGCCGCCGCTCGAGCGCTGCGTTCACGCGCGCGCGCAGCACTCCCGGGCCGCAGATGTTCGGCACGTAGTCGTCCGCTCCAGCCTGGAGACTGCGCTCGATCGATTCCATGTTGTCCGATAGGGAGATTGCGAGGATCGGACTGCCCGCGAGCTGTTCGTCGGCGCGCAGCATCTCGATGAACGCCAGGCCAGCCGCACCCGTAACGTCGATATCGATCAGGACAAACCCGAACTTTGCCGAACGCAGTCGTGTGGCAGCGCGAGAGACATCGAGCTCCGAGATGATGACATATCCATCGTTGATGAGATGCTCCGCCAGCGCTGCTGCATTCCGGTAGTCTCTTCCGACAAGGAGAACTCGAGTTGGCTGTCGCAGCGTCGTTGCTGTGCCGAGTACCTCTCGTGGCTCCGTCATCACTGCGTGCCGTCGAGGAGGTTGAGCTGCCACAAATCCTGTGTGCTCGTATGGATGAACGGTTTCAGTGCACGCATACCGGTCCTGCCGATGCTTCGCTCGAGATATCGCATCTCGTCGAGCTTCGCAGGAAGAGATGGATCGGCGTCAGCCTCGAAGCCAGCCTCCCGCATCAGCAGAATTCCCTTCGCCCTTATCCCCAACTCGGCGCGAAGTCGAAGAAGGCACATCATGTCGACGATCACTTCCGGAGGGAAGCTCGTCTGAAGCCCCTTCAGGTAACTCCCCACCGGCGTATCCGAAACCTCCCCGGCCCGCATCACACGTAACAACTCCTGATCGGTATCGAAACCTGTGCCGAGCCAGCTTTTTGTTTCGCTTTCGCTTTTCTTGAAGAGGAACATGACGATGTAGGGGAATACCAGCACGATAAGCGCTGTCGCGAGCAGCGGCGCGACGAGGAACTGATTGTACAGCGAGTGCAGCACAACTGCGACTAACAGCCCTGGAAGCACAAGCGCCGGCCGAAACACAGGCGACCGATTGTGGAGCGTGCGTGCTATCATCGCGAGAATTGCGGTGGTGCCACTGTGCATGAGCGCCGTGCCGAATCCGCGAACCATCCATGTCCAGATAGTCGGATTTGGATGTATCTGCAGAGACAGGATATTCTCGAGGAATGCAAAGCCAGTCCCGACTGCAAAGCCATAGGTTGCCGCGTCAACGACGAAACCCACCTTGTTCCGTCGCAGCAGCCATACGATGTATATCGCCTTCAGGACTTCCTCGATCAGAGGAGAGACGAGTATCGAATAGCGCCGAAGGTCCATCTCGAGCGCCGGCTGAAGTGAGAAGTTGATCGCATAAGCCACCGCACCTGCAGCCGCTCCCGCTGCGACAGCAAGCAGGATCGCTCGCATCGGAATGAGCTTGTAGCTGTCTAGCAGCATCAGCGCGCCGAGAAAGAGAAAGACCGGCAGCACACTTACGGCGAATGGAATGATGTTCACTGTCACATCAATTTGAATGAGGCCATGAGCATCGACTTGCGCCGCATATCTTCACCAGCCGCTGTCGCAACGCCGAGGGAGAAAGTGGACTCGAGGTGGGACAGCGTGATCAATCTGAGATCCGCCTGCGCGCCAACGTTTACGAAGCCGCGCCTTGTTGTGCCATCGTCGAAGTCCGTCAGGAGGCCGCTCGCGAACGCCGACAGCCCGGCCCATCGAAGGTACGCGCTTGGGACACCGACTTTGCGGAAGCGAACCGGCGGCGACATCCACTCTACCTGCGCCTTCGCGTACGTTGCACCTCCAATCTGGTTGATGGCCAGGCCAGGAAAACTTTCCGTATTCCGGAACTGCTTGATCCCGCGATAATCAACCCAGTTGTTGCCGAAACCGCCGAAATATGTTCGCGCGAACGGATCGTCCCGGTCTCCGCCCAGCGATGTTCCCGCAGCCGCGCGGAACCAGACGGACGAGTGGTCGAGCGGCAGTAAAAATCCGCGTGACCCATCGATACTGAGACGCGGATAAAGTGTGGTGCCAGCATAGTTGCCGCGGACGGCTGCTCCCCACGTGCTTCCAAGCTCGTCGTCAATCGCGCCGAGCGAACGCCGAAGCGATTTGTATGTCAGTTCACCCGATGACGCAGCGAGTCGATCGTATGACGCGGCAACATTCTGAAATTCAGGCACTGTCGCGAGGTTTCCGTAAACGGCAGCGCGAAGCGTGTAGTTCAGGCTCGTCGGTCCATCGAGAATCAGATTGCCCTGATACTGCGTCGCCAGCGAATAACCTCGCCGGCTGACTCTTGTTGGACCGAACAGATCGTAGAAGTCAGCGCGATTCAGCGTGGCGGAAACATTCCAGTTCCAGTAGCGGAAGACACCGCGCAGGTGCAGTCGCTCGTTCGCATCGAGAGCCTGACCTGGTGAGTAGGATGCGGTGAGGTCGAGTGACGTGGCGCCGAGCCTGTCCGAGAAATTGGCCCGCATTCCTCCGGCGACGCCCAGATTGCCATCAGCATCCTCATAACCCTCAACGACAGGGTAAGCATTGTCGAGCTTGAAGTTCTGGAAGCTGCTGTACGCTGCAGTCGCCGCGGCAAGCGAGTCGCGATTCACAGGGGCTCCAGACGGCGGCACCCACTCCTGCACGTCCTTTCGCTTCTCCGCGATCTCGTTGCCGAGAAAACGGATTGCACTCACACTGTCGGGCACCGTTTTCGGAATCATCGCTGGCACGAAGCCCTGGCGTGAATATTCGAAGACGACCAGCGAATCACCCTCGAGCGGAACCGGCTTGAAGAAGCCGGTCTCTCCATTGCTCAGTGGCTGCATCTGGCTGCGCGCCACGTCAAAGCGGTAGATGTTGGACACACCGGAGTAGTAAGAAGAACCGTAAAGGAAGCTGCCGTCTTCGGAGAATACGAAGTTGGAGGGAGACCAGTCGCCGAAGTCATAAAGAACTTCCGGTTTCGCATCGCCATGGAGAAGGCTGGCGATCTTCATTCGCACAAGACGCTGATCGCCGCTCACTTCCGACATCGAGCCGATGAGCGCCGATCCGTCACGCGCGATGTCGAGATCGAACAAGTCGCGTCCGTACGGCAGAGTCTGCACCTGATTCCATTCTTTGTACGGGTATGGAATGCGCACGAGTGTGGAGAATCCGTTGTCGTGCCGCACGCCCCAGAGCGAGCTGTCCGCGCGGTTGAACGCAAGGTCGCCGATGCGCGCGTTGTGCATGAGCATGCGGGTGTGACCTGTTGCCAGGTCCAGCGCGAGCAGGTTTCTCCAGTCGGCGTTGTTGGTGGTGAAGAACAGCGTTCGCGATGACGGATCGAAGACGAGCGATGTTACCGAAAACCCTGAAGCGCCGGGAATGTCGAGAATCCGTTTGAAGCGGCCGCTTGCTACCTCGATCGATGCAATGTGCGCTTCCTGTCCGGGATAGCGCACGGCAACGAGGATGCTCGCCGTCGCCGAATCGTACCATCCGCGCGAAACAGAGCCCAGCACACGATCCGTCAACGGCCGTGCGCGAGTGGTCGGGTGGCTTCGAACCGCCGCGAGGTTCTCGCGCTGCCACTCATGTTCCCACTCGATCCATCGCGACCACTCGTCTTCGAGAGAGCGACCAAAGATTCTTTTGAAATCGGAAGCGAAGTATCGCTTGCTTCCCTCGGTGCGATTGAACCATGAAAGCATTCGCTCGTTGCCATACCGGAGCGCGAGGTAGCTGACAAAGCGCGTTCCGTAGAGGTACGAATTCACGCCAACCTGAAAGTCGATTGTGGTGCCTTCCGACTCCAGCCCGACGACGTCGTACATCCTCACGCTGTCGCGAACGAGTGTTCGAAACACCATCTCGTCGTACGGGCCGATCGCGCGGCCAAGGCCGCCATTCATCCACGTTTCCAGGTACGTCGCAATTCCTTCGAGATACCACCTCGGCGCGTACCACCGGGGGACAGTGAGATAGCTGTACGCCACTGTCAGCGGCACTTCGGCATTCGGGGTGACCTTGCCGAAGAAGATCGAGCGGAATGCGCGGTCTGACGCCGTCGGCTTGTCGGTGGTGAAGATGTGCGCGAGCTCGTGGTTCATCGAAGATCCCATTCGCTCGGGCGCCGGCGCCGACTCGTAGTCGTGGCCGTAGGGTGCAATGCCTATGGTAACGTGATTCTCCGGGAGCGGTCTCGCACCGGCATTTCCATAATGCCAGAGATCGTGCATCAGCACGTCCGTTCTTTCGTGAGGCACGTAGTCGAAAAGCTTTTCATGGAAGCGCAGCGCCTTGTCGAAGCTCCCCACCACCTGCGGGACGAGGTAGGCCTCGAGCGGCGAAGTGTAGATCAGGCGCATCGTCGGCGTCTGTAGCGACTGAAACTGAGCGCCCAGCTTACGCGGGGATGCGCCAAGGCAGGAGGCCGCTGCAACGAGCAAAGCCAGGACGCATGTGGGGGATTGGCGCATCACGAGATGCAGAAACTACACGTCGGCCCCAAGTTGCCGAAAGAGGCAGCTTGGGGCCGAAGAGGAAAATTATTTACTGCAGGGGCAGCTACTGCACACGCATCGCTTCGCTCATGAATGCATCCGACAGCGACGCGCTCTGCGAAATGGCTCGGAACGTGTCACTCGCCAGCACCAGGCGATATGCATCGTTCGCCATGATCAAGCGGTAGTTGTCGTTCGCCATCACCCTGACGAAGACATCGCTCGAGAGGATCTGGCGGTACGCATCGTTCGACATGATCTCACGGAACGTGTCGTTCGAGAGCATCTTGAGAAATACATCGCTCGACAGAATCTGACGGTATGAGTCGTTCGCGAGCAGCAGACGGTAGGCGTCGCTCGCCATTACCTTCTGGTAGCTGTCGTTCGCGAACATCGCGTAGTAGCTGTCATTGGCAAGCAGCTGATGGTACGCGTCGCTCGCAAGCAGCTGATGGTATGCGTCGCTCGTCAGCGCCAGACGGTTTGCATCGCTCGCGAACAATGCGCGGTACGCTTCGCTCGACTGAAGCTCCCTGAACGTATTGTCACGCATCGCCTGCTGGAACACTTCGCTCTTGATGAGCTTCAGCACCTGGTCATTCTGGAACAGCGCGCCGATCTCGGGGTTCGCGAGCGTCACGTCAGCTTCGGTCAACGTGTGACCCTTGTAACGTCCTGCCTGCTGAACTCCACTCATGCCATTTCCAGCGCCGACCGTGCCGGCGTCGAAGACGCTCGGCTTGTATCCCACTACTGCCTGGCCAACGATCGCAATCACTGCGACCGCCGTTGTTGCAACGATCAGCACCTTTTTCGTCAACATGTACTCCTCCATGAGGTTTGTAACGCCGTTCCACTGTTGGACTGCCCATCTGCTAATTGTCTGCGTGATTCCCTGCGTGATTCCCTGCTCGCGCCCAGGCTTTGGCGCCGTTCTCATATTCAGTGACATCGCCTGATGAATCAGCTCTTTCACCCGGGGAGGCGTGTCACGATCGGGGACTTCGCCGAACAGCGCGTCGAGATCCCGCAGGCTTGTCATGAGCGCCAGCGCTTCAGGCTGAGTCTCGACCAGCTTGCGGACTTCGATGCTTTGGCCGGGTGTGTTTTCCCCGTCGATCTCGCGATGAATCAACTCGCGCTGGTATTGGGTAAGCATGCTCAAGTCCCCACGACCAGCGAGTCGCGCAGCCGCTCACGCGCTGTGAAGAGCCGCGACTTTACCGTCTTGACCGGTACTTCGAGCACGTCGGAAATCTCCTCGTAGGAGAAGGAAACAAAATGCCGGAGGACAACCACTGCGCGATCGTCGGGCTTCAACTCCAGGAGTGCCCGTGCCACCCTTTCCTCGGCATCGCTGTCGGAGGTTGCTTCCGGCGCCGGGACGTCGAAGCTCCCGTCGAGCGAAACCACTTCCCTTCGGCGCTTCAATGTGTTCAGTGATTCGTTGACGGTCATTCGGTAGATCCAGCTGAAGAAACGGTACTTCGGGTTGTAGCTTTCGAGCGCTGCGAATGCATTCCCAAACGTTGTCTGCGTGACGTCTTCTGCGTCCTGCACGTTGCCCAGCATCCGAAGCGCGACGTTGAACACACTGCGATGAAACCGGTTCACCAGCTCGTCTCCCGCAGCCCGCTCTCCATTCAGGAATCTTCGGACGAGCGCGCGATCCAGATCGTCGTTGGCTGACGGGGATTTATCCACAGTACAATCGAATCCCGGAAAAGTTGGAAGAATGAGCGCGGCCGCGGTAACGTGCGCATTGAGGGCTCCGGCTGCAATGCCGGATTCCCGGAGTTGACAGGGAAAGGCCGAGGGAGTGTAATTTCGCGACCTGCCGGAGGGCGAAAATGCGACATGGATTCCGGATGTCGGTTGGCGCCGACCCCGACGGGACGAAAAAGGTGAACACGGCGTTCGCGGAATTCGCTCTGACGCATGCGCTGCCGGACGGAGTCCGTCGCAGCCTGAACGTCGCGCTCGACGAACTACTCGCGAATGAGCTCTCGCACGGGACGGCGGGCCTCGGCAGTGGCTCGCTGGTGGTGGAGCTGGTGCTGGATCAGGAACGTGTAACTGTCACGATTACCGACGATGGACCGCAGTTCGACCCATTGAGCCAGGCTGCGCCGGATACCACGCTCTCGGTCGAGGATCGGCCAATCGGCGGACTTGGCATTCATCTTGTCCGGGAACTGATGGACGACGTCAGGTACGAGCGCCGGGATGACCATAATGTCGTGATTCTCGTGAAACGGCTTCAAGATGTGCAGGGAGTGTGACTTCGCGGAGGCAGGTTGATGGAGATTTCCACGCGTACGAGCAACGACATTCATATAGTAGCCATCTCAGGCAGCCTTGACAGCGGGACGTCGCCCGAGGCCCAGAAGGCGCTCGACGCCGTGCTCGCCGGCGCGAGGAAGGTCGCGCTGGACTTCTCGGCACTGGATTATATCTCGAGCGCCGGATTGCGAGTGCTGCTCGGCGCTGCCAAGAAGCTGCGGGCTTCGGGAGGAACCCTGCGGATGTTCGGCCTGAACCAGTCGGTTCGGGAGGTGTTCGAGATTTCAGGTTTCTCCGCGATACTGGCCGTGTACCCATCGGAGGCTGAGGCAGTCGGCGCAATGTAGTGCTGTGTCCGCAGCTGCGCGCCCGCTGGAATCATTGTCCCGGCTGATATTTCCGCTCCGCATGCGCTTCGATGTCACGCGGGTAGAAATAGACGTCACGAAGCGCACCCATCGAATAGGCAGCAGCCTGGTCGGTGAAATGAGGTGAATCGGCGTGACCGCTCTCCCCTCCCGCAGTGACCGCCCGCGCTCGAACGCTGTCACCGAACTCGACGACAGCGATGAAGCTGTTACCGCTGGTTCCATACCACTTCTTCGT
>DASROK010000445.1:0-7020 GCA_035646915.1 Gemmatimonadaceae bacterium | reverse complement strand
ACGAAGAAGTTGTCCGAGCGGCTCTGCTCCCAGAGGTACGCACCACGAATTGTGGTGTTGAGCTCGCCGAGCCTCTTCGTGACAGTCGCGTTGACTGTCGCATTGTCGGAAACGTTGTTGAGCGTGAACTGGCTGATGTTGCCAGGAATTGACTGTCCGCCCTCTCCCAGTGAGCCGCGGCGATCGTAATCCTTTTCGCGACGGTTCAGGCGGTCCGTGCCGTATGCTGTCTCGACGCGGAGCCAGTCGGTCGGACGCCAGCGGCCGGACAGCGAGCCGATGATGCGCTCACGGCGGAGCTGGAAATCATTGTTCGCAAGAATGTACAGCGGGTTCTCGCGCGCGCTCGGCGAATTCGTGGTCGGAAGCTTCGGGAAGAACGCTACCGTGTCATTGCCGTTCGGGTTCTTCAGATCAAGGTCGGGCGGCATCTGCATGAACGAGAACCAGGCCTGTGAATCAGTCGGATCATAGTCGTTTCTGTTCACGCCGTACGTGATGCTCGACGAGAAGTCGAGCTTGTCACCAAGACCCTGATCGACGTTCAGGCGGATGTTCTGGCGATACTGGCCCTTGGTAAGGGGCAGGACGCCGCCGTTGTGATCGGAGGTATAGGACGTGTTGAAGTTCGTCGATCCGTGACGCATGCCGAGCTGAATGTTGCCGGAAACGAACTCTCCGTTCTTCGACCATTCCTTGAGCTGGTTGCGCCAGGCATTCACACCTGTTGTCGAATACGGATTGTCCGCGAAGTGATCAGCCTTGATTACGCGATCACCGGTGGCGCTCAGGCGGATGCTTCCATCCGGATTCATCTCCCAGAAATTGTCTTTCGCGATCGGAATGTAGTGCTGAAGCGACGACGTGCCGTATTCCGAACGGATCATGAACGACACTTTGTCTTCGGGCAGGGTTCTGCCGCGCTTGGTGGTGATGTTGATGACGCCGTTCGCGGCATCGGAGCCGTAGAACGAAGCGCCTGCGGCACCCTTCAGAATCTCGACTGACTCGATGTCGTTGGCATCGATGTCGGCGATCGAGTTCTGTGTGAGAACGCCGTCGACGATAATGACCGGCGACGAGTTTCCGATGCCGAGGTTCGTCGAGCCGCGGAGGCGGATCGTCGGAGCGGCACCCGGGTTACCCGAGCCGATGTTGATCTTGGCACCGGAAACTTTTCCGGCAAGCGCCGCGACAGGTGATGATGCAGGAACCTGCTTCAGCTGCTCTTCTCCAACGTGTGCAACTGAAACGGTCAGCTTCTTCGACTCGGTTGCTGCGCTCACGCCGGTTACGACGACTTCATCGAGGCGGAACGGATCTGCCTTCATCGCGAAGTCGACTGTCTGGCTTCCCGGTGTGAGGCGGATGATGCGGCTGATTGGCGACATGCCGATGAAACGCACGGTCAGAGTTGCCTGCTGGCCGCTCGCGCGGTCATCGGGCACAGTGATCGTGTACACACCATTCGAGTTTGCCGTTGTGCCTAATCCCATGTTGAGAAGGCCAACGTTGGCACCGATAACCGGCTGCCCCTGCTCGTTGGTGATCCTGCCTGTGATGACCGCATTCTGCGCCAGTGCGCTCGAGGCTCCAAACAGCCCCAGAAACAGCGCGGTGCGCGAAAGTGCGGCAAGACTCTGACGAACCTTTTTCATGCCGATCCTCCCGTGGAAACTGAGATGCCCAAACGGGCAATAACGTCGAGCGCGCCTCTCCACTGGCCTGGGAATCCGGTCGGAGATGCGAAATCGGTTATTGCCGTGGGGCAAGGAATGTGTCAGTAAAATGTACGGGGGCACAAAACACCGCAAGCACAATTGTCGGGGGACTTGCAAAGTTTTGGGCGAACGGCCGTTAGCAATCGGCGAACGGCAGCCTGAACTCAGTGGTTCTGGGAGACTTTCTCGGTCTTGAAGACAAACGGGACCTGAAGAACCTGGCGCACGGGCCGTGATCTGAGTGTTGCTGCCCTGAATTTCGCGCCTGCCAGCGCCTGCTGCACGGCGTCGGTGAAAAGCTGGTGAGTCGAAGAGACGAGATTCACCGACTCGGGGTCGAGATTCCCGTCACCATTGACGACAAGCTCGATCACCACCCTGCCGTCAACTCCTTCACGCCGAAGTGAATCCGGATACTGCGGAACCGCAGAGCCGGCAATGAGAGAGGCCGGGGTGTCGACCTGATCGACAGTGAAGATCGACATCGCATTGAAGACGCTGTCCAGCGCAGGCGATTTCGGGGTCATGCTCGCCACGACTTTTTTCGGCTTCGGCCGGAATGGCTTGGACCATATCGCGACCACCCCGCACCGGTCGATGCCGCGTGCCGTTACAAACTCAGGCGGGATGCTCGCAAGGCCCGAATACACTTCGATGCCCTCGACCATGCCCAGGTCGAACATCTCGAGATCGACAACCCCCGCAGATGCCGGGTTTCCATCGACGAAAACCAGCGGGGGACACTGTGCGCCGCGAAGCGTGAGACTTGTTCCGCCACCGCGGAGAGTGCGCAGACGCACCCCCGGCACATCCCGAATGACGTCCACCATACGGAACGAGTTGAGCTTCTCGAGGCGCTCGCGCGTTATGAAATACCCAACACCTTTGGTGCTTCGCTCCTTGAATCCCCTGAGTCTCGAATCATACGCCTGGCGCGGCTCGTGAACTTCAACGGAAGGCAGATAGCCCGGCGCAGCCGACATGAGAACTTCTATGACGGCATCGGTGCCTTTCGAGAACTGTATCGTCTGAGATGCGGGAGTATAGCCGATCCGGCGCACCTTCAGCTCAACGGACCCGAAGGGAACTCCGGTAAAACGGAAGCGGCCGTTCTCATCGGTCATCACCATTGCATCGGTGCCGGCCATCGAAACCTCGGCGAATGCAATCGCGCCTGCCGAATCGCGCACTGTTCCGTTGATTGTACCACGCGTCTGCGCATTCGCTTCCACAGAAACAAGCGAGACAGTGAAGACAAGAGCCGTTGCCGACAGTACCGCACGCGCGTTCATTGGATTAAGTAATGCTCCCGGTACACCATACCGTCAAGAACAAACGCATCCTCGAGTTTGATACGTTTCAACGGTGAAATGGTTTCCTCCGCTCAGCGCGTTCCATTGACAGTGGAACTTCCGGATGCTAACCGTGTTCGAGACTTCGCGATTTTTTTTTCCGCCAACATCTCAATAGGACTCCAATGAGACTCAGACTTCTGTGCCTGCCGGCATCAGTTGCCGCAGTCGCCGCGTGCGCCTCGTCAAAGCCTGTTACTGACTCTGCAGCGGGTGTGCCCACCGCAAGCGTGTCGACCTCAGGCTCGGCCGGACCTGTCATCTGGTCCGGCTCCCTTCAGCCGATGCAGCAGACTTCGGGTGGACTCGGACCGACCGGGCAGAACAAGGCGTTCGGCAGCGTGCGCCTCTCGTCGAAGGGAACGGCGCGCACCGCGATTTCGATCCAGGTGTCGACTCCGCTTTCGAGTGCGGCATCGCTCAACTGGGCAATGCTTCCCGGACGCTGTGGAACCGGCTCGCTTCCACTCGTCGGCGTCGAGCGCTTCCCGGTAATCGAAGTTGGAAACAACGGACGCGGCCAGCTCGAGGGAGACATGGCGCTCGAGCTGCCGGAAAGCGGGACATACCATGTGAACATCTACTGGGGCTCAGGATCGCAGCTCTCTGACGTGATGACCTGCGCAAACCTTAGAAAATAGAGTTAACGGAGCTTGGCGCGCATTCGCGCGCCAACACGCAAGAGGCATCAGAACGCGAGAGTCTGGCAAACAAAAAACCCTCCGGATATCCGGAGGGTTTTTTCATGCGAGACTCTCGCGTTCTGCTACCTCATGCGTGGTCGAGCTGCGAAACAGCTCGACCCTCTGTCAACTCTCGCTTTATTCGTACTTGGCGGTAAGAGTTACGCCGCTGTACTGATCGAACAGCCAGAGTCCGATATAGTACGTTCCCTTGGCGGGATTGTTGAACGTGCAGGATTCGTTGGTGTTCGCACCGCCGGAATAGCAGTCAGCCGTGACAGCAAACGTGCTGTTGTTCGTAGTCGGTGCTGCCGCCCTTCTCACAAGGAGATCCAGGTCTTTGTCCGTCGGACCGACGGTTGTGACGGTAAGCTTTGTCTTGCCCGCTGGGACCGAAATGCGATAGAGCGTAAGGCTCAGGAATGCTCCAGTGCTGGAAACCGAGAGTGGAACGTTATTCTGCAGGAGAATACTCGGCGTCACCGGAAGTACGGTGATGTTGGACGAGATCTTCTGCGAGGGATCGGCTACCTGCGTGGCCGTAACTGCTGTGAAGCCAAGGGTGAGACTGGTGACGAGTCCGTTGGCATCGACCGTTGCGACTGCCGGATTGCTGCTCTCCCAGGTCACCGGGACGGGATTCGAGCCGATCTGCGCAGTCAGCTGCTCAGTGCCACCGAGATCGATACCGGTGAAGAGAGGTGTGACCGTGAAACGCTGTTCAGGACCGATCGAAACTGGATCGTCCTTCTCGCATGCCATCGTTGCAGCAGCGAGCAACACTGTGGAAATACGGAGTAGACCGCGTAGGTTCATAGGGACGAGCTCCCGCAAAGGCATTTGCTTCACATGACTAGACCGGATTTCGGTTAGCGATGTGAAAGCGTTCCGTCAGGTAAGTGCAAAAAGTAGGGTCGTTCACTCCACATTACAACCCTGCATCTTGCAAAGCAATATTTACTGTTTGGTCGCGACCGCGATCACACCGCCCATGTTTCCCGTACCGTACTTGGTGGTCGCCTCCCATGATCGGTAAATGCGCATCTGTGTGACCTGCGACGCGGGGATGGTCTTGAGCGAGCTGATCGGACCGTACGCCTGGTCATCGACATATACAGTCGGGTCGGCATTCGAGGTTCCCATAAGACTGGTTTTCCCCCGATAGCTGAACCAGTTGCCGCGCAGCTTTTTGATGATGTCGTATGCCGTCGACGTGTTCTGGGCGACCGACAGAATCTCCTCGTCCGAGATCACATCCGGGTTGACGGAGTAGAGCGGGGCTGGAGAACTGGAATGCGAGCACCCGGCAAGGAACAGCGGAACGAGAACGCCAGCGAGCAGACGAACACGCATCATATGACACTCCGGGATTTTTTCTTGGCGGACAGCAATCTGAATGCGGGGCATGGTTCGCGCCAGACCACTTTCAGCGCAAAAAAAAACCGGCCGGGTTCTCACCCGGCCGGTCTCTCAAACGAATACTCCTAAAGCTGAATCAGGAAGCGTGGCAGGCAATGTCACCATCACGTGCGTCGATCTCTGCACGCGGAATCGGGAACGCTGCATTGAATGGATCCGATGTCAGCTCCTTATCCAGGAAGTTCTGGTTCAGCCGGCCATAGGCACGGAGGTCCACAAGGCGCTGCGGGCCCTCGAAGAGAAGTGAGTAGCGCTTCTCATACAGAAGCCAGGTGCGACCCGTCTCCTTGTCCGGTATGGTGGCACGCGGACCGAGACCATACGAAGTGCGCACTGAATTCAGATCGGCAGTCGCTGCAGCGAAATTGCCCGCCTCGTTGTACGCCTGCGCACGAAGCAGAACAACTTCCTCGTCGCGCAGAATTCCAATCGGAGCCTGCTGGTTTGCAAGCGTAGGCGTAGCGAACGATGCGGTGATACTGGTTGAGATTCCACCGGTGCCCGACGAGATAGTGCCTGTCGGACGCGCAATGATCTTCGAGGCACGTGTATCGCCGGCTTCGATCTGCTGCTGCACCTTCGGGTTCAGACCGATCTTTTCATCAGCGCGGTTGTTCGCCGTGTTCTCAGATCCGCCAACCACGAAGTTGTAGTAAGGTCCAACATTGAACTGCGAAGACGGAACTCCGCCCGCTGCTGCGCCGCCGAGCGCCTGTGTGAGCTCGGTGATCGCAGTCGCAAAGAGCGCCGGCTGCGGATTGGTTCTATCGAGACCGCGATAGAGATCCACCTTACCCTTCAGCGCGCGGTTGAAGAGAATGATGTTGCTCACCACGCTGTAGTCGCGGCCCTTCGCGGTAAAACCAGAAGGAAGCTTAAACGGCAGCTTCGTTGCGCCGCCGGCGGTGTTCAGATCGGTGAGAGCATCGTCGAGCTGTGCGGCAATCGCTGCAAGCGCGGGAGTCTTGCAGAGAATCGGCGTGACTTCATCAGGATTGTCGGTCTGAATCGAAATTCCAACCGTGTCGCGCAGCTCGGCGAGGCGATAGTAGTCGAGAGCGCGAATGGTCTTGATGAAACCCGAGGTAGCAGCCTTTTCGGCGGCTGAGACTTCGACCGCGGGTGCCGACGGAAGCGCAATCAGCAGGTTCGTCGCGGCGCGTGTCGCCGTGTAGAATCCTGCCCATCCGCCGCCGCCCGCAAAGCTTCCAGGATCAGGCTGGCCGCCGAGAGTCTCGTTCACGTAGCGCGGCTCGGATGCGTCGATTCGGTAGACGTCTCTCGCAAAGATCGCCGAGAGGACGTAGTGCGTGAAAGTTCCTACGATGGCGGAGCGATCCTGAGCAAGCACACCCGTCGCAAGAGACTGCAGCGAGCCGCGCGTGAGCGCGCCCGAAATAGCCTCGACCGTCGGTGCGTCCTCCGGGTTCACCACCGCGCTGTCCTTGCAGGCACCCAGAGCGGCACTCGCCCCGAGCATCAGCGCAATTGTTGTGTATTTCTTCATGTGAGTAATCACCCGTTATCAGAAGGATGCGTTGATCGAGAAGAAAAAGCTTCTGCTCGGTGGATACGGCGTCACGTCCTGAATGCGTCCAAGGGCCACGTTCGAGAAGTTCGACACTTCCGGATCGAGACCGGTGTAGTCAGTCCAGGTGAGAAGGTTCCGGCCGCTCAGCTCGACACGAGCCTGCTCGGCCTTGCCGTTGAAGAGCTTGCTGACCAGACTGCGCGGAAGCTGATACGCGAGCGTGAGCTCACGCAGCTTGACGAAGCCTGCATCCTCGACGTACACCGCCTTGCCCTTTGCGAATTCGCGCGCGCGGGCATTTCCAACTGCCGTGT
>DASROK010000444.1:0-4036 GCA_035646915.1 Gemmatimonadaceae bacterium | reverse complement strand
GGGTACGCCGGCCGTGAGAAAACGTGCTTCGATTCCGTTGCCCATCTCGTTGGCGCGATAGAGCAGAGCGTAATCGCCCCAGCGAAGGCCGTGATTGGAGCGATCTCTTGTGAGATCCTCGATCACCCATTCGATCTCTTCATCGCCGCTGTTGAACTTGAGCGTTGCAATCGGGAATTCGCACGGCTTGTCCGATTCTGCATGCGAGCGATGCGCGAAGATCGGCGTGTTGAAGTTCGACAGCCTGCGCGCGAGATCTACGATTTCACGAGGGCATCTGCGATTTTCCGCAAGCTCGCTCGTGGGCTTCTCGAGACCGAAATCATTGCAGAATTTCGTGAAGACTTTCGGGCTTGCGCCTGCCCATGAGTAGATGGACTGCTCATCGTCGCCGACGGCGAAAATATTCCTGTGCTCTTTTGCGAGTGCATGAATTACGGAGTACTGAACAGGAGTGAGATCCTGGAACTCGTCGACGAGCACTGCGCCCCATCGCGATCTCACTGCCACAGAGACATCATCGAGTCGAAGCAGATCCGCCGTCTTCATCACGAGCATGTCGAAGTCGACGAGATTTCGCTTGTTGAGGAATTCTACGTAGTCGACGTAGAGGTCGGCATCGCGCGGATCCATCCTGAAGTCATCGATGAACCGATGCGACGTGAACTTCGTAAGCGTGTTCTTCTGCCACCTTTGTGCTACGCCCATCCGGCGCAGCACACTCACCTGGTAGTCTTCGTCTGCGATGCCGAAGCCAGGCTTGAGGCCTGACTGTTCGGAGAATTCTCTCAGCAGCTCCGCGCAGAAGGCATGGAGGGTTCCGCGTTTGATTTCGTTCGCCGTCTGTCCGAGGAATTTCTCCAGGCGCGACGAGATTTCGCCCGCGGCTTTATTGGTGAATGTGAATGCGCAGATTCTGTCGGCAGGGATCTCTCGCTTCTCGATGAGGAATCGAATGCGCTCGATGAGGCAGAAGGTTTTTCCTGCGCCGGGGCCGGCGAGAACAAGGACGGGACCCACGTCTGCTTCGATTGCTGCGCGCTGGGAAGGAGACGCCGTGTGCGGGGTGAACGCGGCGCCTGAAATCGGATTTTTGGTCGAGAAAAGCGTGGTTGATTCACCCACAAAGCAAATGTTTGAGGGTGGCCGTCGTTATGCAATGGGAACGACGAAAAAGGGCCGATTATCTACAGTGTGAATTCTCCCTAATCCTGAAGCGCGAGCTTTAGCGGTTCGGTGAGCTTGATGTCGATGCGGCCGCCATCTGGAACGCAACGATCCTCATACGCCTTTGGTCCGCCGATGGCAGCTCCTGCAAGTCCGCCGGCAGCAGCTCCGAGAACAGTCGTCGCTGGATTTCCGCCGAGTACTGCGCCGGTAACTCCGCCGATCGCGGCGCCTCCCGCGACTTTGCTTTTGCTCACTGAAGTTTTTCGCCGAACCTTTTCGAGCTCAGTGTATGTCACGTCAGAAGTAACGACATACGTGTGACCGGCGAACGAGATCGACTTCATGTCGACGCCGAGGTTCTTGTCATTCGATGCAATCTGTGCGAGAGCGGTGGTGCCCTTTGGAATTACGACTCCGATTGGTCCGATGACATCGCTTGCAATTCGCGTTGCGAATGTGTCGCCCACTCTGGCCATGCTCGCGCAAACTCTCTGATCTGCGGCAAGAGACAGCTCAGTGCCCGCTGGCAGCATTGCGGATGCTTTGAGAGGCCTCGTCTCGTTGATTCCAGTCGCTGTTGGCTTCGTTGCTGCGACAGCGGCGACTCGCGAGGTTGCCTTCGACGATTGTGTACGTGCGATGCGAGTGGTTCGAGTCGACGAAGATCGACGAGCTGTTCGTTTCGCGCGGGATTGAACATGAAGCTTCGGCTCGGGTTGAGCCGGCACGGTGCTCAATGCGATTGAAGTCGAGGGCGCAGAGGTTGTCGCAGGTGCGGATGCGATCGCGATCGGAGTATCGGCAGCCGGCGGCGTCGTGGTATCGGGCGGCTGGATCGTGATGGAATCGCCCCTCGCCGACATCACGTCGAGAGCGAGCGTGCTGTCTTCAGCGAGAACGTCCTTGGTTGCGAGCTTGTCGTTAGAGCACGCAGCGATGGAAATCACGCCTGCGGTAAATGCGAGGGTACGGAGAGCAGGGTGCATCTGAAGCCATCCGGAGTGGGGTCGGGTTCAGTACACATTTGTTTCCAAAAAGTGCCAGTGTCCGGCGGGGTACAAAAAGGTCGTCCCTCCGGGGAGGGACGGCCTTTTTACATGCAAAACCAGAGAAGCGCGGGATCAGGTGTCAGAGGTCGATCAGTAAGTCGAATCGAGATTCGAGAGTTGAGACCTCATGTTCACCCAGGCATCTCTCACCGCAGCCGAAGTGCGTGCCTGCGAGATTGCCGAATCGACGCGGCGAGCGGCATTGATCAGCGCGCGGCCTGCCATCGCTGCACCGGATGTTGTGCTCGACCCGCGAATCATCTGCTCGTAAAGCGAAGCGTTGTCGGCGAACGCCGAAAGAGCAAACCACAGCTCGAGATCGGCGTCGGCAAAACGAGTCGCGCTGTAGCGGCCTGTCGATGTCACCGAAAGATCCTGACGCTGTCTGGCCGAAATTGCCTGAGCATTGCGACGAAGCGAAGACGCTTCCTCGGCGGTCATGATCGAGCTTCCACCAGCGCCGCCAGTCCCGACTATTCCCGAAAGTCCAAGCGACCGCGCAGTTCTCCAATCGAGATTTCCAGTTGCGTTCAGGCTCTTGTCAGCCTGGTACTCGAACAGTGCGCGCTGCGTTGCATAGTTCAACACGCCGTCGATTGTGCCGCGATAATAGTTCTGGCTTCTAAGAGCCGTCTGCGCAGCCCGGATCATCTCCGCCGATGTGAAGATCGTTGCTTCATTTCCCCGACGGAAACCGCGGCCGCGAAGCGTCACGCTCTGCTCGAGCTGAACAGCGAGAGGAGTTCCAGCAGGAACGCTCACGTTGCGGCCTTCAGAAAGAAGCTGGCCGAGTGCCGCAAAGATATTGCTTGTCGAGCGGCTCTGTGATCCTGCTCCTGCGATTGCGGCCCCGATTCCACCACGGCCACCAACGAGAACGACTCGCTGATTCGCCATTGAATCGATCTGTTTTCTTTCAGCCGGATCAGTGCTTGTGAGCTTTCCCTTGATTGCGTAGCTCGTGCCGTCAGAAAGTGTCAGGCGATCGAAATCAACTTCGATGACGCCGGACTGCGAGCGCGTCGCAGGCTGCACGTACGACACGACGCCGCGAATTCGACTGCCCTGAGGAATCACAGTGTAGTTGTCGACGCCGACGGTGTCCTCGACGACTGTCTCGAATGTCTCGCCTTGCCGCGCTGTCGATGATTCGAGCGCAGTAGACGTGCGAACAATGATGACACTGTTGGCTGGCAGGACTACTCGCTGAGCGATTGCTGCCTGTACTGCAGTCAGAGAAATCGCCGCGCCTAGGGCCGCGTGCGAAAGTGTTCGTTTGAGTTGCTGCATTTCCTGCCTCCACATGTGGGGTGAGCAGGGGTATAGCAATTCAAGGAGTGTACCGTTGGTTTCGGAGTTAACCGCCTCTCGAGAGGGCAGACGAATGCTGAATGCTGAATTCTGACTAACGGCGTACCTGGTCAGAATTCAGCATTCAGCATTCGATCTTCGTTACCGCTTTCCTGTCACCTTATCCCAGGCGTCGCGAACTGCGTCCTTCATGCTCTCCCATGTGGACTCGCCGCGTCCCTCGAAGCGATCGAAGTCGGTGCGAAGGGTTGGCTCGATGTCCTCGAATTTCTTGCCGCGATAGCGATTTGCCGAGAGGTAACCGAATTCGTAGGCCGGCTCGTAAAACTCGAACAGACGGTCAGCCACAACGTACGGTCGGTCTCTGAAGTTCTCCCGCCACCATGATTGATCGAGATTCCAGTCTCCGGAGAACGTGCCTGCTCCTGTCTTCGATCCCGTCAGGCCGATGTCGGAGGTGTTGCCTTTTGCGAGGTTGTCCATCTCTGCTCCTGTAAAAGCTGCAG
>DASROK010000443.1:0-5131 GCA_035646915.1 Gemmatimonadaceae bacterium | reverse complement strand
GAACAATTGCGGTAACATCACAGCGAAAGAAGGAAGCCAGCTGTCGTACCCCGCCTCCGTCAGCGATGCCGCAGTGAAATCCTTGCCTCCTGGAAGAAGCTTGAGCATGTGATAGCCGCGTGGCATCTCCCATTTTGCCTTCTCCACATACGTAGGGAAGTCCGAGCGTTTGGGACTGTTCGCTCCGGCGGCCGACCATGGCCAGTTGTTCGAATTATAGACCCAGCCCGACGCGGGATTGATCGCGTTCGGCGATTCGTTCACCGAAAGCAAACCGTGGTAATCGGTTCTCGGATCGCTGCCGTCAACCGGCTTCGTCCAGTCGAATGAATTATCGCGCCGCGGGATGTAGTTCGAATGCAGGTATGCGATGTTTCCCTGCGAATCTGCGAATACCGTGTTGTTCGATGAATTCGTGTGCAGCTCGAAGACTTTCAGAAACTCAGCGAGGTTATGCGCTTTCGTACGCGTGTACGACTGAGTCAGCGCGCTCACCGGGTTCCACATCATGCTGAAGCTGAGCCATTTGTCGCCCTCACTCCCGACGATGGGACCGTGCTGCGTGAAGTAAACCCTGAATGCGCGAGTCGATATTCCGCTTGATGTGCGATAAGGGATCGTGATCGTGCGAGTCTTCATCGGGATCACATCCTTGCCGTGGCGATAACTCCAGGTTGCGCCGTTCTTCACCGGCGTCTCGAGGAACGTGTCGATGTTGTCGACGCCGCTCGTTGTGTGCATCCATCCTGCACGCTCGTTGAATCCCTGATAGACGAAGAACTGTCCCCACGTGACGGCGCCATAAGCGTTGAGGCCCTCGTCGCTCGACATCTGCAGCTCCGAACGGAAATAAAAAGTCGTGTGCGGATTGATGTAGAAGAGAGTGTGTCCATTCAGCGTGTTCTTCGGCGCGATGGCGATTCCATTTGAGCCGCGGGGCTCGATGTCTGGATCATCGGATGCAGCGGCCGTGTCGATCCGGTCACCGCCGTAGAATGCCTTCAGGAGCCTGAGATTGATTTTCTCTACATCCCCACCGATACTGCCTTCTGTGAAAGAGAGCGCCATCCACGGTTCGAACCGCGTGATTGCACGCGGCTTCACGTCCTTGTGTGTGTAGAGGTAGTAGTTGAGCCCATCGGCAAAAGCATCCATGAGCTTTCTCAAGGTCGCCGGGCTTCGCTGATAGGCGGCTTTAAGTGAATCAGGGTCTGCGTAGAGTCGAGCGCGCAGGTCCTGCCAGATCGCGGTGTCTCCGTCGGCTTCGGCGAGACGTCCAAGCGAAACGAGATAGTTGGTTTCGATGCGATTGAAATCGTCCTCCGCCTGCGCGTACTCCATTCCGAATACAGCGTCGGCGTCCGACTTGCCATGCACGTGCGCAATCCCCCACTGGTCGCGGATGATGGTGATGTTCTTTGCCTGCTGTTCCCAGCGCGCAACATCTGAAGTTGTTGGAGCCTGAGCGCTGACAGTTACTGGAGGCGCGACGCTGATTGTGCAGGCGATGAGGACGGGGAATTGGTTCTTAATCAGAAGCATGCACAACAGAAGCAACCGTACCGAAGAATTGCAAATTGCTCAGGCTTCAGTTGAGCTGCTCGGCGAGCCCGATGAGAAGTCCTTCGGGGCCGCGAATGTAGCAGAGGCGGTACGCCTCTTCGTACTGCACAACATCGCCAACGAGCTCCGCGCCATGCTCGCGAAGGCGGGTGAGAGTGTCGTCGATGTCTTCCACCGTGAACATGGCGCGCAGGTATCCAAGAGCGTTCACCGGAGCGTTCCGATGATCGGCTACGACGGGTGGAGTGAGGAATCGCGAGAGCTCGAGCCGACTGTGGCCATCCGGAGTGACCAGCATCGCAATCTCAACATGCTGGTCGCCAAGACCCGTGACGCGGCCTGCCCACTCTCCTTCAATGGTGGCCCGCCCTTCGAGACTGAGGCCGAGCTCGACGAAAAACGAAATCGCATCATCGAGCGATTCTACAACGATGCCTATGTTGTCCATCCGCTTGAGAGTCATGCTAATTAATTCGGATCTGCTGAATCATCCCGTGCTCGATGTGCGACCGCCCATCCGGCGGGGCAGCCGGGAGGTCAGCCATGGATACAATATGACACGATCTTCAGAAGCGCCTTCACCAGGAGGGACGATGCCCGACCAGGATGAGGTTCTAGCAGATGGTCCAACGCGGCGCCGTTTTGGGACCAGCATCGCGAAGTCCTTCGTGAGTTGTTTGGACCCGTCTCGGAAGCGCTTATCGAGGATGCAGAGATTGTTCCCGGCTGCTCCGTACTTGACGTTGGAACCGGGCACGGCGAACCCGCCTTGCAAGTGGCAGACGTCGTGGGCCCCGCCGGTAATGTTGCAGGCATCGATCCGGTTGCAGGCATGATCGAAGCTGCGCGTGGTGTTGCCGCGCAACGGTCGCAGCGAAACATTCGATTCGAGGTTGCAAAAGCCGACAGCCTCCCTTTCCCGAACGACAGCTTTGACGCAGTAGTCTGCCGCTTCGGCGTGATGTTCTTTCCCTCTCCGATAGATGGAATTCGTGAAATGTTGCGTGTGCTGAAGCCGGGAAAGAAAATGGCGTTCGCCGTGTGGCACTATCTCGAGAGTAATCCCTTTCATTACAGTCTTGTGCGTATCACGCATCGCTTTGCGCCGGAGCCTCCACTTCCTGCCGACGCGCCGGAGCCTTTTCGCTTCGCTTCGCCGGGCAAGTTGCGCGACATCGTCGCGGAAGCGGGCGCACACGATGTGGTTGAACGCCTTTTCCACTTCTCAATCAGCGCACCGCTGTCAGGCGAGGATTTCTGGAATCTTCGCTGCGATATGTCCGAAAAGCTGCGGCAGCGACTTGCTGCATTGCCCGAAGAAGTATTCAAGGAGTTAAAACACCAGGCTCTTGACGCGTTTCGAATTTATGAGACCTCAACTGGGGTGAGCTTTCCTGCAGAAGTGCTAATCGTTTCAGCGCGAAAGTAACTGTAGGGAGTGCCAGCGCTTCGGTTTGCTGCTTTGTATCAGCGCGATGGCAAACGCCTTGCCCTGTAAAAGTTCGATTCGCTTTGCGCATTTCAGGGGGCAACATATGAACAAGACAAATAACTTTCTGGTGATTGTCGCGGTTGGCTTTGCGTTGACAATGTCTCCCGGGATTTCCATCGCACAGGGTAAGGGCGGAGGCAAAGGTCACGGCGGCGGGCAGTCGCACGAACCCCAGGGCACCGCGAAAGGGAAAAGTCAGGGAAAAGCTGGATCGCCCGGACGAGCCGCCAAAGGTGTCTCCAGGGGCCGGTCAGACGAAGCTCATCTCACCCGCAGCGCAGCGAAAGAACAGAGCAACGTGGCGCGCTCGCGTGGTAATTCCGATTCAAAAAGGAACTTTGGCCGCTTCGCCCGAGCGGCTTCAGTGAGCTCCATGCCGGTGGCGATGAGACACTATGCCTCCAGCGCGCATCGCATGCACGTCGTTGCGGCAGGCGCGGTCGCGCATGCATTTGCGCGAGATCATCAAAATGATTTCAGAATCGACGATTCGGGTAATCGTGTGCGTATCCTGAATGGAAGAGGAGCGCCCCTCGTCGATCTCGATGATAGAAGCGCAAACGATCTCGGTCGCTGGCGCGTAGGAGTCCTTGATGATGACGTTCGCGAAGGTGCGCCGAGCTTCTGCCGCTCAGGCGCTGGTCATCCGGTGTGGGGTCGTGAGTGGTGCATCGACAAGGGCTTCGGACTGGGGTCGTACGACGATTATCGATGGGGACGAACAACCGATATCGGCAGCATCATTTTCCCAAGAAGCGGAATCGCCAGCGCACTTACAACTGTCGCGCTCGCGAGCCTGCTTGGATCGAACACGTTCAATCGTCTTGCCCTGCATGCAGTTACTCTGGGACTGGTCGAGCCACTAACCGGACGATGGGTTTCACAGCCGACTGGACAACAGGTGCTGTTCGTGGACTCGGGACGATATCCCGTCGCTGAGTTTACGGATTCGGACCGCGACTATCGACTCGATAATCTTCTCGTCGCGCTGCTGCCCTGGTAGCGCGACTCCAGCCATTGATTGACTCGCCGAAAACCTCTCCGCGTCCACGCTTCGGCCGGGAATAAATCGCGATCGCGCCAGGTCTATTAGTCGAGAGGCACGACACCATCGACAATCCTGGAGCTCGATCCAATGAGTCACCACCACGACCGCGACGATACCCGATTCGACGAACAGGGCAACACTCGTCCAAACGGATCCAACTACATAACAGACGCACCAAGCGAGGACGATATCGATCGGCGCGGATTCCTGCGCTGCATGGCGTGGGCGGGGACCGCCACGGTCTGGGCTCTGGCCGGCGGAATTCCGACATCCTTTCGGCTAAGCAGTCTTACGGGCATGACTGAGGCCGAGCGCAAAAGCATTTTCTTCGCTCAGATAAGCGACAGCCACATCGGCTTCAGCAAGGAAGCGAACAAGGATGTCACTGCCACACTGCAGCAGGCAGTCGCCAGGCTGAACTCGCTGCCGCAAGCACCGGCACTCGTGCTGCACACCGGTGACATCACTCAGCTCGCCAAGTCTGACGAGTTCGACACCGCGAATGAAGTGCTCAAAGGCGTGAAGACCGACCGCATGTTCTACGTTCCCGGAGAGCACGACGTCGCCACCGATAACGGCGCATCCTACCTCGCGCGTTACGGCAAGGGTACGAAGGGTGGCGGATGGTACAGCTTCGACCACTCCGGTGTCCATTTCGTCGGACTCGTCAACGTGATGAATCTCAAGCCCGGAGGTTTCGGATCACTCGGACCCGATCAGATCGCCTGGCTGAAAAAGGATCTGTCAGGTCTCTCTTCCAGCGTGCCAGTCGTACTCTTCGCGCACGTTCCTCTCTGGACTGTCTATCCCGCGTGGGGTTGGGGGACGGACGATTCGGAACAGGCTCTCGCGCTGGTCAAGCGATTTGGGTCTGTGACAGTTCTCAACGGACACATCCACCAGATCATGCAGAAAGTGGAAGGAAACATCTCCTTCCACACGGCGATGTCGACCGCTTTTCCGCAGCCGACACCCGGCACGGCGCCAGCTCCCGGCCCGCTGAAGGTCGAGCCGGAGAGGCTCAAGAG
>DASROK010000442.1:0-12908 GCA_035646915.1 Gemmatimonadaceae bacterium | reverse complement strand
TTGTGGTCGACGCGCTGTTCAGCTCGGTGGGTTCGATGAACTTCGATAACCGATCGATCGCGTTCAACAACGAATCGCAGATTCTCGCTCTCGATCCGGATGTGGGACAGAAGATGGAGCAGATATTCCTCGAGGATCTCAAGTACTCGAAGGAAATCAAGCTCGACGAATTCAAAAAACGGGCATGGACCGGGAAAGTCCTCGAATGGGGCGCGCAAAAGCTGCGACGCATTTTGTAACTATATGAATCGCAGGTTTCATCCCGTCGTTCGCAAATGGTTCGCTGAGTCGCTTGGCAAACCGAGTGAGCCGCAGCGCAAGGGATGGCCGGCGATTGCCAGTGGAAGTCACACACTGATCCTCGCGCCTACGGGAACGGGCAAGACACTCGCTGCGTTCCTGTGGGAGCTCAATGCATTGATCGTCGAGGGAATGAAGCAGCCGCTCGCAAACGGCGTGCATCTACTCTACATCTCACCGCTCAAGGCGCTCAACAACGATATCCAGCGCAATCTGGAGATTCCGCTCGCAGAGCTGCGCCGGCGGTTCGAGGCCGACGGAAAATCATTTCCGGAAATTCGCGTAGCCGTCCGAACTGGAGACACGCCTCCTTCGGCTCGCGCGAAAATGCTGCGCAAATCTCCGCACATTCTGATCACAACGCCGGAATCGCTCAACATCATGCTAACGAGCGTTCGCGGCCGCGGAATGTTTCACTCCGTTCGCGCCGTGATCGTCGATGAGATTCATGCGATAGCCGGAAGCAAGCGCGGTGCACACCTCGCTTTGACCCTCGAGCGACTGGAAGCACTGACATCAGAAGCACCGCAGAGAATAGGACTCTCCGCAACACAGCGTCCTCTGGACGAAGTCGCGCGATTCCTCGGCGGATGTGAAGAGACAGTCGGCCACGAGCCTGAGTTCCGGCAGGTAGCTGTTGTCGACTGCGGTCTCACGAAAAAAATGGAGATCAGGATCCAGTCTCCTGTTCCGGATCTTGGCAACGTTGGCGGAAGTGTGTGGCCTGCTGTTGCGCCGCTGGTGCTCGAGCACATTCGCGCATCGAAGACGACGCTCGTGTTCGTGAACAATCGTGCGCAGGCAGAAAAGATTGCTGCACGAGTCAATGCACTTGCAGAAGAGGAGATAGCACAACCGTATCACGGATCGCTGTCACGCGAGCGACGCCACATGCTGGAGGAGCGGCTCAAGGCAGGAGCGCTTCGCGCACTTGTGACAACGAGCTCACTGGAGCTCGGCATCGACATAGGCTCGGTCGATCTGGTAATTCAGCTGCAGTCTCCAAAGCGCGTAGCTGCGGCATTACAGCGAATCGGCCGCGCAGGACATACTCTTGGCGTCGCGAGTCGCGGAATTCTCGTTCCGACATTCCGTGATGATGCGATGGAGATCGCAGCTATCGTTGCGGCGATGCGCGCAGGAGAGGTTGAGCCTACTCATGTGGTGCAGAACGCACTCGATGTTCTTGCCCAGGTAATTGTGGCAGCAGCGTCTGTGGATGACTGGAATGCCGGCGATCTCTACGATGTCGTAAGGAGATCTTACCCATACCATCGGCTTACGCGCTCAGCATTCGATGAAGTGTTGTCGATGCTTTCCGGAAAATATCCGGCAGACCTTGCGAGTGAGCTCGAGGCGCGTGTTACCTGGGATCGAGTGACAGATCGTGTAACAGGTGATCGCGCTGCGCGAATGACTGCGGTGATTTCCGGCGGGACCATACCCGATCGCGGCCTCTACACCGTGAACCTTCCCGACAGGACGCGACTGGGCGAGCTCGACGAAGAGTTCGTTCACGAATCGCGCGTCGGCGATGTTTTCCAGCTCGGTTCCACAACCTGGAGAATCGCAGCGATCGAGCATGATCGAGTGATCGTAAATCCGGCACCAGGAATGGCTGCGCGAATGCCCTTTTGGCACGGAGAGTATGGCGCACGCTCGCTCGAGCTGAGTCACCGCGTGGGCGAGCTTCGAAGAGAGCTGAGTGACGGAGTAAGCGCAGAGATTCTGGAAAAAAAGTACGGATGTGATCTGGCTACCGCGAATACGCTCACTCAATACGTCAGAGCTCAACGTGCCGTGACTGCGATCGTGCCGGATGACGAGAACATTGTCGTAGAACATTTTCGCGATGAGACAGGATCAGTGCGCATCGTAATTCACGCTGCATTCGGCGGACGCGTGAACGCACCCTGGGGAATGGCACTCGCGCAACGCGCACGTGATGCACTCGGCGGAGTGGATGTACAGGTTCAGACCACTGATGATGGCGTAATGCTTCGTATGCCGGATCTTGGCGGACCTGTGCCCGTGATGAGTTTACTCGGACTTTCAGCAAAAGAAGCCGAGCAGCTCGTAATGGAAGAGGTTGGAGGAACGTCGCTGTTTGGCGCGCGATTCAGAATGAATGCGGGCCGGGCATTGTTGCTGCCACGTGGAAGTCCAAAAAGGCGAATGCCGTTGTGGCTCCAGCGGCTCAAGGCGCTCGACCTTCTTCAGACAGTGCAGCAGTTCCCGAGCTTTCCGATTCTCGTAGAGACGTATCGCGATGTCCTGCAGGATGCGTTCGACATGAACGGATTGAAGACAGTGCTCGACGAGATCGAGAAGGGAACCGTCAGCATTCATGTCGTTCAGACTGAGACGCCGTCGCCATTTGCGGCGAGTCTGCAGTTCGGCTTCGTGATGGACTGGCTTTACGGCGATGACACACCACGCGCCGAGCAGCGTGCAGCACTTCTCTCTCTCGATCGATCTTTGCTCGGCGAAGTGATGGGAGAGGAGGCAGGTGATGATCTGACTCTCGATGCAATCCGGCAAATCGTTGCAGAGAGAAGCGGATATGCACCAGGTCGCCGAGCGAGGACGGCCGATGAGCTTGCGCATCTGCTCGATAGAGCAGGTGATCTCACAGAGGCGGAGCTTGGTGCACGAGTAGCAACCGACGAAGAGGGAGTTCGCGGGAATCCATTCAGCGATCTCGTGTCACGAGAACGCGCCGTGACAGTTCGGCTCGGCGTTGATGGTGAGTCGAGATACATACTTGCGGAGACGTATCCGCGGTATGTGTCGGCGTTTGGGAGCGAAGCTCTTGGTAAGGCGAACATTCCGTCGGCGCTGCGTGAGCCGGTAATGACCGCTCCCGCAGCGCGAAGAGAGATTCTCGCGCGCTTCATCGCGCTGGCTGGTCCCGTGACTGTCAGGGAGATCCACCAGCGATATGGGTGGGACGAGCGATGGATCGAGATGCGGCTCACAGAATGGCAGAGAACCGGGAAGCTCGTTCGTGGGCGATTCCGCAGTGAATACACTGATCCTGAATGGTGCTCGCGTCGAATTGCCGAAATTGCCCGCAGGAAAGCGCTTGCTGCGCTCAGGAAGCAGATAGAGGCGGTCGACATTGCCGCATACGCGGAGCTTGTGCAGCGATGGCAGCACGTCGATCCGCGTGAGTCCCTGAAGGGATCGGAAGGCGTCGCGACTGCAATTCAGCAGCTGTATGGAATCTCGAGACCTTCGAGATCGTGGGAGCGTGATTATCTGCGCGTGCGAATTCCCGGATATGACAGCTCATGGCTCTCACAGATTCTTGCAGCGGGCGATGTTGTCTGGATTGGAGAATCCAACAGAGAATCGACAGCGGATCAGACAAATCTTTCGCGATTGAGATTCTTCGCGCGTGGCAGTGGCGCGCTCTGGATAGGGAATGAAGCCTCTCACGAAGCTGTGTCGCGATTGAGTGAGAACGCAAAGACAGCGATGGAAATAATTCAGCGTGAAGGCACAGCGTTCACGACTGACATCGAAGCGATTTCGGGATTCACTCCGCTTGCGATAAAGGAAGCGCTGCGGGAGCTCGTCGCGAACAGTCTCATCACGAACGACACGGCTGAAGCAATGCGCGAAGTGGTCAGGTGGCGTCCGCTGATTCCGAAAGAAGGGCCTGATCCTACGCGATGGCTTCCCGCCGATTACTCACCTTCGCCAAATCGGAGAATCGTTCAGCGCCGGCCGAACCTGCGACGGTTGCCGAAGTGGAGGAGGCCTGACAGGCCCGGCGCTGTTTCTTCGAACTGGGGCGGGAGGTGGTCGCCCGTATTCCGCCTCAGCGTTTTGGGGAGAATTGCCACAGAAGACGATCAAGCTGTCCAAATCGCGCGATACTGGCTTGATAGATATGGGATAGTGTCGCGAGAAATCTGGAGAAGGGAACGTCCGCGAGTGAGCTGGCGGAGTATTTACCATGAGTTGAAAAGACAGGAATTCCGCGGCGAGGTGAGGCGCGGATATTTCGTGAGAGGGTTAAGCGGAGCCCAGTTCGCATCACCGGCAGCGCTCGACATGTTGCGCGCTATCGCCTCAGAAGAAGAAGCGGCGAAGCCCCTGGTGATTGTCGCAGCGAGTGATCCTGCGAACATCTACAACCTGCCGATGGATCTTGCCGACAAGGATCCATTGTCGCGACCGCGTGGTGCGGGCGCGCTGCTCGTCACGCGTGGAGGCAAAGTCGTGTTATCGATCGAAGGCAGAGGCCGGCGTGTTGTCGCTGGTCAGGGAATTGTCAGAGAGGAAATTCAGCGAGCGAAAGAGCTCGCGGCATCGCATCTTCGTGGCGAGAAAACCGCCCGCTACCTGATGCTGCCTTGAGCACTACGAACACACCAGTCGCATCGCAGCCACAGAGAGTCACATCAGTCGATCTCGTCCGCGGGATCGTGATGATTCTCATGGCGCTCGATCACACGCGCGACTTCATGACCAATCTTCGATTTCGGCCGGAAGATCTGTCGCAGGCGACGCCATTTCTGTTCTTCACCCGGTGGATCACGCACTTCTGTGCGCCGACGTTTTTCCTGCTTGCCGGCGTTGGAGCATCGCTTGCGATGTCGCGTGGAAAATCAAAACGCCAGATCAGCCGGTTTCTTCTGACACGTGGATTATGGCTGGTTTTCCTGGAGTTGACCGTTCTTCATTTTGCCTGGCAGTTCGACATGAAGTTCCCGCAGATACTCATTGTGATCTGGGCACTGGGGTGGTCGATGGTGATTCTGTCGGCCCTCGTCTATCTGCCGCGCAAAACAATTCTGGCGATATCACTGGCAACATTCGTTCTGCACAACCTGCTGGACGGAATAAATCCCGACTCACTCGGCGGTTTCGGACCTTTCTGGCACCTCCTTCATGCACCCGGACTCGTTTCGCAGAATCCTCTCATCATTGTCGGATATCCACTGATTCCATGGTTTGCAGTGATGTCACTTGGATTCGCGATGGGTGACATTTTTTCATGGGAGCCGTCACGGCGACGGCGAGTTCTTCTGCAGGCTGGAACTGCCGCGATCGTGCTATTTGTGGTCCTCCGGTTCATCAACTTCTACGGTGATCCGAATCACTGGTCTCATCAGCGCAGCTTTGGATTGACGCTCTCGTCATTTGGCAACACCACCAAGTATCCGCCGTCGCTGATTTACCTGCTGATGACTCTCGGTCCGACGTTCATTGCGCTCGCACTTCTTGAAAATGCGCGCGGTGCCGTATCAAGAATCATCAGTGTGTATGGCCGAGTGCCGATGTTCTACTACACACTGCACCTGTTCCTGATTCACATTCTCGCGTACGCGCTGGCAGTGTATCAGGGCGGAAGTGGAAGCTTCATCAACCTCGACACGGCGAACTTCCCAAAATGGTACGGGATCGGCCTGCCCGGAGTGTATCTCGCGTGGGCAATAGTAGTGATTCTGCTGTACCTGCCGTGCAGATGGTTCGCCGATCTCAAGTCGCGACGGAGAGACTGGTGGCTCAGCTATCTCTAGCGAATGTCTTCGCGACCTAGCGCAGCACGAACGGCTTCGCGCATCGCGATAACGGCGTCTTCACGGGCAGCAGGACTGTCTTCCCTGATGTGAAGCTCTATTCCATCGGCGACCGGGGCGCGGCGCCACGTGTAGGTGTTCCCATCTTCCTTTTCTACAGTATTGTCCGCTCCCGAAAGAAGAGCAGGGGCAAGTGACGTTGCAATGCGTCGCTCGAGCGCATCACCAGTCACATCCTTCATTTCTTCCTTGATCTTTTCGAGGCTCTGACCTTCACGCTGCCTGATTTTGATCGCGAGGAGCTGAAGTAGATGGCGGTAGTTGTACGTTGCCGCGGTGCCCGTTCCCTCCGGGCGATCCAGCAATCCGTTTGCAACATAGAATCTCACCGAGCGTGCACTCGGCGCCGCGCGAGCCGACGCATTGGTCGGCCGCATTCCAGCCGCGTCGACTAAGGCTGTGACGTGGGCTGCGAGACCTCTTGCGTTCCAGGGAGCGTGTCGAGAGTGCGCGCGGAGGAGAGCGACAGGCGATTCAGCCATGTTGATAGGATAACATTAAAGTCATCGGGGCGCTCGTCGTGCGGCAGATCGCCCGCTGGAGTCAGAACTGCCAGCTCGAAATCAGGTTTTACTGCGCGGAATCCACGAAACTCCTCGATCGGTGTGATCGATCCTTCTTCGCCCCATACGAGAAGTGCGGGCTGCGTGAGCCGCCTGAGTGCCTGACGAACATCAATGTTGAGATGACCAGAGACAAAAGCTGCGGGCGCATGCCGCGCACCGCGTTGGTGTGAGGTCCAGTAATAAATGTCAATCAGGTCATCGGTGACGATTGTGTCGTCGACGTAAGTGCGCTCGAGCCAGCGCCGAAGACTGCGGCGTGACACGAGACCATTGAACATCGCAGTGCCGACGATCGGGGCTTCCACTGCCAGTCTGCCTGCTTCCCCACCAACACCGGCAGTCCTGTTAAGTCGAACAAGACCCGTGGGAGCGATCAAGCAAATCGCGGGGAATCTTTCCGGATCGCGTGCTGCGAGCACGATAGCGTACGCTCCGGAGAGCGACGTCGCGACAAGCGTACAAGGCTCAGCGATTACCTGGTGAACAAAATCAGAAATCAGCGAGATGTAGAGGCGCGCCGAATATCTGATGGCAGGCCGATCAGATCTTCCGAAGCCAAGGAGGTCGATCGTGTAGACTGTATTCGATTGCGCGAGATAATCGGCGTTGTCGTGCCACTCGTACGACCATGCAGCCGCGTGAATGCCGTGCACCAGAAGAATCGGCGGACCGCTTCCTCGCCGGGTGAATGCAATGCGGTATCCGCGCCACTCGAAGCCACCTTCCTCACCGCCGATGAGGTTGGCGAGCTTGTCTACGCCTTTTCGAGCAAACGCGTTGTAGGCAGCGGCGGCGCCGATAATGGCGCCGCCCGACAATGCAATTTTTCGCCAGCGATTGTCGTTATCCTCCATCGCGGCGGCTATCTAGCGACGGCGACGCGAGCTTTTTCCTCCAGAGCGTCCGCGCGCCGAACTCTTTTTCGCGCCGCCCTTCTTTGCACCACCCTTGCGCCCGCTGCTTTTTCTGGAAGCCGAGCTCTTCCTGGCGGATGATTTCTTCGCTGACGACTTCCGTCCGGAAGATTTCTTCGCTGACGCTTTCTTCCCTGAAGACTTCTTTGCGCCACCGCGTGCGGACGACTTTTTCCCAGTTCGGCTTGCCGGCTTTTTCGAAGCAGAGGCTTTCTTTGCAGGGGCTTTCTTTGCAGAGGCTTTCTTTCCGGAGCTCTTCTTTGCAGAAGCTTTCTTCCCTGAGCTCTTTTTTCCGCCACTGCTCTTTGCAGGCGCAGCAGGAGCTTCGTCATCGCCCATTCCCGAATCATCTTCTGTGAAGATCAGAATTTCTTCGGTGACGATCTCGGGTTCGCGAGGCGACGTTGCTGCCATCAGCTGCTTCTCGCGATTGGCGGCCGTCGATCCTTTTGGACGTCCGCGACGTCCTCTTGGCGCTCCACCGCCGAAGAGATCTTCTTCCTCTTCTTCTTCGTCGACGTCATCGGCGTCTGTCGTGACTGCCTCTTCCTCATCGTCGTCGTCGAGGTCTTCGGCGCTGTCCCAGAGGCGGTCGCTGTGGTCTTCGTTTATCGCCCACCCGCCATCTTCGTCGTCATCGTCGTCCTCGTACGACCGCTTGCCGCGGCCGAAACCGCCGAGATCATCAGAATCGTCGTCGTCGGCGAATCTGTAAGTCTCTCTTGTCTCATCACCGCCAGGCATAACTCCCCCTTTACCGTTTACGTGGTTCCATGTTTCAGCCGCGATCGTTTGGCGGGCCACGCTGCAGAACGTGTGCCCTGTCTCGCAGTCGCCATGACTTACGCTCTATTCAGCGAATACTGCGCCGGGCACGGAACGTCAAGGAGTAACCAGCTGCTATCTCGCCCGCTGTGCGGACTGCAGTCCGCCAGTGATGTCAGCGGCGTGACGCTCGTACTCGGGGAGCTTTTTCGCCGACTCAGACGGATAAGCCTCGCGAAGTCTTGATTCGAAAGCCTGTTGGTCCGAAGCCCGGTTTTCCGCCGATGCAATGCGCGCGGCGAGGACGAGCCCCAACAGGTGTGTCGGATTACCAGCGAGGATAGTATCTGCCTGGGCTTTCGCCAGCGGAAACGCTCCCGCCACCTCTGCAATTCGGCCGAGGTCGTAGCGCTGGTCGTCATTGAGTGGGCTGAGCATTCGATATGCTTCGATAGCCATAGGCGCAAAGAACAACACGCTGTCGCTCTTACCCTCGCCATTCAGGATCATCACTCTATTGAAGAGTCGGTCCGCCCGTTCCTGGGGTGAAAGCTGCGATATGTCGGGCCCGCGAACCGCTCCGTCGGTTAAAGGCTGACCCGCGCCGCGGTCATCCAGTCCAGCCTGTGGAAGTGCGTTCTGCGGCGCATCGAGCCCACTGCCGCGGCGTTTGTTGAAAGCGCTGCCGGCCAGGAATGCGAGCAATGTGACGAGCGCGATTGCCGCGACGATCCATGGAAGGGATGAAGCAGTCGCCGGTCGCGGGTCGCCGGACGACGGTCGCGGGTCGCCGGACGACGGTCGCGAGTCACCAGATGCAACCGACTTTCCGCAGCTGTGACAGAACCGCGCCCCGGGACTCAATGCTGCTCCACAATTCGAGCACGAAGCCGGTTCGAGAGAAGCGCCACAGTTGGAGCAGAATTTTCCCGTTCCGCGATGGCCGCAAGATGCGCAAACGATTTCTGTTGTCGATGACTCGCTCATGCGCTACAAGCTACATGGCGTGATCGGCATTTGCAGGTGATCTTCCCCTCGATGAGAATCGTGCTCAGCAATTCCTCCTCGCGCTGGGGCGGAGTTCACAAGGTGACGGAGATTCTCGCTCGTGGATTTCAGTCCCGCGGCCATGATGTGACAGTCTTCGGGTATCCCGGCAAAATGCTCGAGGATCGAATGCGTGGAGTCGCACCATTCCAGCCAATCCTCAAAGGAATGGATTTCAATCCGGTGGTTCTCGCGCGTGCAGCGCTGGCCATTCGTCGATTTCGGCCGGACGCAGTGCTAACACTCATGAAGAAGGATGTGACACTTACCGGCGTGGTGGCAGCAGCATCAGGAATCCCAGTCGTGGTGCGCCACGCCAATCAGAGACCACTGGCTGACAATCTCTACTGGAAGAAATTGATGGGAGATCTTCCGTCTCTTCACGTCACCAATGCCGAAGCGACAAAGAAAACTCTTCTCGATTCGGCTCCGTTTCTTCAGGCTGAAGCAATCAAGGTGATATACAACGGAATCGATCCCGCTCCATACGACAATTCAGCGCGTGCGGACATCGGACTTTTCGAAGGAGAGCTTGCTCTTGGATTCATTGGAAGCTTCGAGGCGAGAAAAGGACTTCGTGAGCTTTGCACTGCCTGGCGGGAGGTTTCGCGTGCGATTCCCAAAGCTCACCTGATTCTCGTTGGAAAGGGATCGATGGAAGCTGAGATGCGGACGATTCTTGGCGATGCTCATCGCGTGCACTGGATGGGATACCGAACTGACATCACTGCGATTCTCAAATCACTCGATGTGCTCGTGCTTCCGTCGTACGTCGAAGGCGCACCGAACGTTGTGCTCGAAGCGATGTGCGCAGGAACCGCCGTTGTTGCGACAGCGGTTTCGGGTACACCGGAGCTCGTTCGCGATGGAATCGAAGCTCTGCTTATTCCATCGCGCAATACAGAAGCGCTGACAGGAGCACTTATCGAGATGCTCTCCGATGGTCAGCTGCGTCAACGTGTAACTGCTGCAGCACGAGAGCGAGTGGAGGAAAAATTCGGACTCGACCGCATGATCGACGACTACGAGGTGACCCTCTCTGAATTATAAGAAACTGCTTCAAATGCACGATTTTGCAGCATTTTCTGCAGAATCCGACGCAAGTTTTGTGATTTATGGATGTATTTCTGTCAAATGTGCACGGATTTATTGACAGCGTTTCATCGACCGAATAGCTTCGCTGCTTCCTTCCGCCCGCCACTCCCAACGCTGAGATCCCACGTGCCATCCAAATCCAAACCGGCTCCGGATACCACCGGTGCCAGCAAGAAAGACATTCTCGATCTCGCTCATAAAAACAACGTTCGCTTCCTGCGTCTGCAGTTCACCGATATCCTCGGCGTAAACAAGAATGTCGAGATTCCCGGCTCTCAGTTCGCCAAGGCCCTGGATGGCGACATCATGTTCGACGGCTCATCGATCGAAGGCTTCGTGCGAATCGAAGAGTCGGACATGCTTCTGCTGCCGGATCTCTCGACGTTCCAGGTTTTTCCGTGGGGAGACCCGGAAAACCGCGTTGCGCGACTGATCTGCGACATCACCACTCCCGATGGCGAGCCATTCGCCGGTGATCCGCGCGGTGTACTGAGGCGGCAGCTCGATCGCGCGAGAGACATGGGCTTCTCGACAATGAACGCGGGAATGGAAGCCGAGTTTTTCATGTTCAAGCTCGGGCCCGACGGTGAGCCGACAACGAACACACACGATGTCGGTGCGTACTTCGATCTCGCTCCGGTGGATCTCGGTGAGGATGCACGCCGCGCGATCGTCGACGTGCTCGAGCAGCTGGGCTTCGAAGTCGAAGCAGCGCATCATGAAGTTGCGCACGGTCAGCATGAGATCGACTTCCGTTATGCGGATGCACTCAAAACCGCCGATAACATTGCGACCTTCAGATTCATAGTGCGTCATGTTGCGCAGCAGTTCGGGCTGATGGCGTCGTTCATGCCGAAGCCGGTGTACGGACAGAACGGCAGCGGCATGCACACACACCAGTCGCTGTTCCGCGGAAAGGAGAACGCGTTCTGGGACAAGAATGCAAAGTGGGAATTGTCAGAGACCGCCCTGCATTACATCGGCGGACTTCTCAATCACGCACGCGGGTTCTGTGCAATCACCAACCCGCTTGTGAATTCGTACAAGAGACTGGTTCCCGGATTCGAGGCACCTGTGAACGTCGCGTGGTCGATGCGGAACAGAACTCCCATGATTCGCATTCCGGATCGCCGCGGGCTTGGAACGCGCTGCGAGCTGAGAATTCCTGATCCTTCGGCCAATCCTTATCTCGCCCTGGCGGTTCAGCTTGCGGCTGGGCTCGATGGAGTCGCGAACAAGACGGACGCTCGCGAACCGGTCAACACGAACATCTGGGAGATGTCACACCGGGAGAAGCGCCGGCTGCGGATCGACGACCTTCCGCACAATCTCGAAGAAGCATGCAACGAGCTCGAGAAGGATGCAGTCATCAAGGAAGCGCTCGGCGACCACATCTACTCGAACTTCCTCGAAGCAAAGAGACAGGAATGGCAGGAGTACATAACTCAGGTCTCACAGTGGGAATTGGATAATTACCTGGCGAAGTATTAGTCAAATAGGAGCTTGGGAAACCCAGTGAGTGGAGAGCAGTGAGTTTCCAGGCCTGAGTACTGAGATACTCAGTTTTAAACTCAGTGCTGAGTTCTGAATTTCTGGAAACTCATTGCTCTCCACTCACTGGGTTTCCCGGGCTCTTATCGATGCGTAACGGCTTCATTAATAAGCTGGCGTATCGCCCACTCACGGATACATTCGTTCCACGATGAATCCATCGGACCGGCCGCAGTCGTATTCAGGAGTGAACGGGTCGAACGCAGAAGACGTAGCGTTAATGAGACGCATTGTCGAAGCGGACGAGACGGCGCTCGGAGCATTGTACGACCGCTGGGTTCGATCGCTCTATTCGCTCGTCCTGCACCTGTTAAAGGATCCGGATGAGGCAGAGGACGTGGTCGAAGAAACTTTCTGGCAGGCGTGGAAAAAAGCGGATTCATACGAGCCCTCCAAAGGCGCAGTGTCGACGTGGCTTCTGACTATTGGCCGACGCAAGGCACTGGACAGGCTCCGCGCGAAAAAGCGCAGCGGAGCAGACACCGTCCCGGGTGATTTCGACTTCGCCGATCTGCCGTCGACTGCTCCCGATCCATCTGCGGAAGTCGAGGGTGCGGAGCTGAGAGAACAGGTGCGCGCTGCACTCAATGAATTACCGAACGAACAGCGCGAAGTGCTCGAGCTGGGGTACTTCAGCGGATTGAGTCAGTCGGAAATTGCCGAAGCAACAGGACAGCCACTTGGAACAGTGAAGACGCGAATGCGTCTCGCAATGCAGAAACTGAGAGAGCCATTATCGATGCACCGCGGAGTGACAGAGTGACCAGGATGACTCACGAGGAAGCTTTCTCGGAGCTCTCGGCTGTCGCGCTCGACACAGCTCCGGCTGATGTCGCGAACGCGGTTCGTGCGCACGCTCAAGCCTGTCCGGAATGCGGGCCTGAGCTCGCTGCAATGGAGCAGACGATCGCACTGGTTGGGCAGCTTGTCCCATCTGCGCAGATCAATCGCGGCCGCAGCGCGGGGATTCGTTCGCGTCTGCTGATGCGTGCGAGAGCGGAGCGTGAATCACGTTCAGCACCCATGCCTGGTCCGCCGGACATTGCGCGAGGAGTTGCAAGTCTCACAGGACAGGG
>DASROK010000441.1:0-2321 GCA_035646915.1 Gemmatimonadaceae bacterium | reverse complement strand
CGCATGATCCTGTTGCAATTGCAATTGGAGCGTCGGATGCCGACGCTACTGCGCGTGCCGACAGAGATCGATGGGTGATACGGCAGGGCGCGCGTATTCCATCGGGCGAATCGAAGACTGTTTCGTTCTGCATTGCGTCAGGGCAGGAGCGGGATGGAGCGGAAGCGGTTCTCGAGGCCATGCGCCGGCGCGGGCCATCGTCGCTCGTATCGAGTACGCGTTCCGCTCTTCTCGCAATGGAGCCATCGACGGGAAACGCTAACGCCGACCGTCTCGTGGCGAGGCACATGTTCTTCGCATACTTCTGCAGCATTGCCCGGGCAATCGACGACGCGCATTTGTACGTGGTGCGCAGCCGGATTCCCTGGAACGGCACCGGCATGACGGTGCGGGACTGGGAAGCTCTGATGTGGATCTTGCCGGCGGTGCAGCTTGCGGATGCCAGCGTTGCAAGAGAGCTCCTGCTTCGAGTCTGCGATCTGCATGGCTATGCGCCCGGCGCTGGCGTTCACTATCTCGACGGATCGCTCTTCGAGCCCGGCTTCTGTCTCGAGGGTGCGGCCGCTTTTCCCATCGCGGTGGACGAGTACATCGTTCAGAGCAGTGACGACAAGATCGTCGAAGAGCCGCTGCTCGCGGAATCACTGTACAATGCGCACGACGACATTCAGTCGCGACGGCATACGACCCTTCCGTTGTATTCGACTGAAACGAATCCAGACGGATCGGTGCCTGACTTTCCATACACTGCCCATGGGAACGCAGTAGTTGCGCTTGCGCTGGACATTCTCTCGCACACGCTCGATGAAAAGACAGCGGAGAAAGTTCAGGACTCGGCAGCAGTTCGAGCCGCTGTTATGCGACAGTTCAATGATGTAGACGACAGCGGCAAATCGGTGCTGACTCGCGCCGCCGATCCAGGGTCGGATGAGAAGTCTCCGCAGGGCGCATCGGCGGCGATGTACTGGCTGCCGTATTACGACCTGATCGGGCGCGATGACTCAGTGTATCGACGGTCTGTAAAGCCGCTCGAGCTCATCGAGACTGATGCGCTGTTCGTGCGATGTGCCCGATTGATTGGACCAAATGGGGCGCGCGCGCTGGACTGGCTGCGTCGAGCGCCGCTCGACGGCGGACTTGCTTCGGAATTCGTGGATCTGGAGGGCCGCGCTACAGGGAATGGAGGTGATGCCGCACTCTCCGGTCTCATCGCGTACACTGTGTGGTATGCGGTGCACGCACTGGGGGTAACGGCTTAGTATTTTCTGGTCCGGCTCGGGTGGCGAAACCGGTAGACGCGAGGGACTTAAAATCCCTTGGGCCAAAGCCCATGCGGGTTCGATCCCCGCCCCGAGCATATTTGTCCTAACGACCCTCCGCGAGCTTGTTCGTCGCCAGCTCGACGGTGCGCGTATCGTTGAACTCTTTGGCGAGCAGCAACGCTTGCGCCCACAGCCGGCGCGCCTCCCCGCTTTTTCCGGTCGCATCCAATGCTGACGCCAGTCCCTGTATCGCGCCGTAGCGCTGAGGATCAAGCTCGAGCACTCTTCGAAAATCGCGCTCCGCAGCCCATGGCTCCGATTTGATGTAGAGCGATCTGACCGCGGCCCGCATGGTGGAATCTTCCGATCGGTCACGCGAGCTTGTCTCAAGGATATACAAGAACGGAGCACCGCTACGCTGGACTATGTGAAGCACGCGACCTTCGTAGACGATGTGCTGGTTCCACCGGGTAAGTGAAAGAACAACATCTGGAGAATCATCGATGTCGACAGGAGTGAAACGCTGCACTTCCGGCTTCGACGTGTGCAGATAGTAATAGGTGAGAAATGGATTGCTCGGATTAGCGACGCGAATAGAAGCGCGCGGCGCTGATCTCTTGTAGTTCTGTTCGAGCCACTCGACGCCTTCCTTGTAGGAGGTGCCCCAATACTCCATGTCGTACACGCCGTAAGCGCCGCGAACACCACCCGATATACGGTTAAAGTACGCGTACTGGTACGGATGCAGCGCCACCATGTCGGCCAGAACCAGGAGAGCATCGACCACTAAAATCGAGGTAACGCACACCTTGAGAATCTTCGGGAGGCGGAGTGTGAAGAACCAGTTCAGCCCGATGCCTGCGACGATCGCAAGTGGTGGCATCACGAAAAGGAACAGACGGGTGCTGTCGTAGACAGTCGGTCGCAAAGCGACTGCGACCGCTATTGGAAACACGGCGACAAATGCGAAAAAGCTCATTTTGGCGAGCCGATCGATCGAGGATGCGTTTTCTGCTCCACGTCTCGCAAACCGATGCACCGCTCCAGCCACAAACGCGA
>DASROK010000440.1:0-5958 GCA_035646915.1 Gemmatimonadaceae bacterium | reverse complement strand
CTTTCAGCGTTGCCGTGATCCGACTCGGAGAAAATGCGCGAAGCTGCATCGTTCACATACCGAAAGCGCCACTCGGTGTCCTGCACGACAAACGGATCCGAGATGCTTTCCAGAATTCCGCGTGAATATCGCTCTGCAGCTTCGGCTTCAGCGGTCCGCTCCGCGAGCTCTTCCGACGAGAGCTCCAGCTCCTCCTGCATTGCCTGTGATTCCTCGAGCTGTTGCGCGAGCTCCATCCCCTGTTGATCGAGCTGACGAGCGAGAGTCGCGTTCTCCTTCGCTGCAGATGACGCGGCGATTCGCGACTTGTCGACCACCGACACCGCCCAGCTCGTCAGCCCGCTCATCACGAAAAAGGCGACGAGCGTAGCGAGCTCCTCCGGCGAGCTGAACTGAAAGCCTGCGGGGGGCAGAACGAAAAAGTCCACCAGCACTACCGCTCCAACTGAAGCCGCCAGCGCGGGACCCAGTCCCGACAGCCATGCAGTGGCAATCACTGCGGGCCAGAACACCAGAAAGACTGTCTGAGAGAGAAACGGCCTGGCGGCGAGCGTCAATACGAATGCGCCGAGTGTCAGCCCGGCTGCGATGGCGTAGGCTGCAAGCGGGCCTCTGCGACGAATGTCGGGAACTTCCTGAATTGCGGCTTTGTCGAGGGGAGTTACGCGCGACGAGGCTGGTTTCGCGGGCTGAGTCATCAAGAAGGGTTCAACAGTGTTGCAGCACCATGGATCTGGAAACGCCTGAATCTATCCTGAGGCGCGCGCAACGATAGTGCGGTGGGCGCGGCCGCTCGCGATTGATATCTTCCTCGCGTGAGCGAACAAGGCGCGCGGGTAATCAGGTCGGCTCAGCTCGGGATGGCTGTCAATGCAGTGCTCGCGCTCGTCAAGCTGGTTGCGGGCATTCTGGGCAACACGTACGCGCTGGTTGCCGATGCAGTCGAATCGACGGCCGACATTATTGCGTCGCTCGTAGTCTGGAGCGGCTTGCGTGTCGCGACGCGTGATCCCGACGAGCATTATCCGTTCGGTTACGGGAAAGCAGAGTCTGTCGCCGCGGCAATCGTCGCAATGATGTTGTGCGCAGCGGCGATCGGCATTGCGTTCGAGGCCGTGCGTGAGATACGCACGCCGCACAAGACTCCTGCACCGTGGACTCTTCTCGTTCTCGTTGCTGTGCTGTTCGTCAAGTTCGTTCTCTTTCGCCGAACGCTCGCGACTGGCAAGGAAGCCGGCAGCACAGCGGGCCAAGCCGACGCGTGGCATCACCTGGGCGATGCGATAACGTCCGCGGCCGCATTCGTGGGAATATCGATCGCGCTCTGGGGCGGAGAAGGGTGGGAGCAGGCGGACGATTGGGCCGCACTCTTTGCGGCGGCGGTGATCTTCTACAACGGACTGGTTCTCCTTCGACCGGCGCTGAATGATCTCATGGACCGGATGCCGGGTGAAGAAATTACCGGAGCAGTCAGAGCAGCTGCGGAGAATGTGCCGATGGTGCGCGCAATCGAAAAACTTTCGGCGCGAAAAATGGGACTGGTCTATTACGTCGACATTCACGTTCAAGCCGATGCGACGATGTCATTGCACGATGCGCACGAGCTTAGCGGAGCCGTGAAAAGCGCGATTCGCCGGAGCGTGCCGAACGTGAGAGGCGTCCTAGTGCACATGGAGCCGTATGAGACGAATCCTGAATTCTGAATGCTGACAGGGCGGCAATGAAGTTGCCTCTGAAAGTTGCATGATCCACGTCGGTACCGCCGGATGGCTTTATAAGGATTGGGACGGAATCGTCTACCCAAAGCCCAAGCCGAAAAACTTCGACCCTCTCGAATATCTCGCCTCCTACTTCTCGACCATCGAGATCAACTCGACTTTCTACCGTCCCGCGACGGCAAGTACCGCCGACAGCTGGATTGCCCGCGTTTCAGACCAGGCGGACTTTCAGTTCACGTCCAAGCTCTGGAAGCGATTCACACATGAGCGCAAGACAGCGTGGACGCGGGCTGAAGTCAAGGAAGCACGCACTGCGTTCGACCGCATGATGAAAGCCGGCAAGCTCGGCGCACTGCTGATTCAGTTTCCCTGGTCGTTCAGGAGAACCGACGAGAACCGTGAGTGGCTCGACGATGTGACGCGGACATTTCGTGATTTTCCGCTGGTTCTTGAGGTGAGACACTCGAGCTGGAATACACCGCAGTTCTACGACGAGCTTTCAGAGCGCAGAATCGGCTTTGTCAACATCGACCAGCCGCTCTTTCACAACAGCATCAAGCCAAGCGCGAGTGTAACAAGCCCGGTCGGTTACGTGCGCGTCCACGGACGCAACTACAAGGACTGGTTCCGGAAAGGCGCAGGCGTCGAAGCGCGCTACGACTATCTGTACAGCAAGGCGGAGCTGAAGCCCTGGGCCGAGCGCTCGAAAGAAATCGCCAAAGATGCGGAGGAGACGTTCGTCGTCACGAACAATCACTACAAGGGAAAGGCGGCAGTGAATGCGGTGATGCTCAAGAGCATGATTTCCGGCAGGAAAAGCGAAGCTCCTCCAGATCTCGTCGAAAAGTATCCCGAGGAGCTGCAGCCGATCACGAAAAAAGTCAGGCGGTCTTCAAAGCTTCGGCAACCTGCGTAAGAGATTTTCTCGCGTCACCGAAAAGCATTCGCGTCTTGTCATCGTGAAAGAGAGCGTTTTCGATGCCGGCAAAGCCGTGTCCCATGCTTCGCTTGAGAACAATGATGTTGCGCGCTTTGTCCACGTCGAGAATTGGCATTCCGTAGATCGGACTAGATGGATCGTCGCGCGCGGCAGGATTGACGACATCATTTGCTCCGACGACAAGCACGACGTCGGTCTGCGCGAATTCTCCATTTACCTGATCCATCTCGAGCAGCTGATCGTAGGGAACGTTGGCTTCCGCGAGCAGAACGTTCATATGTCCCGGCATTCGGCCGGCCACAGGATGAATCGCATACTTCACGTCGACGCCACGCTTCTCGAGATCAGTCGCGAGCTCACGCACCGTGTGCTGCGCTTCCGCGACAGCTAGACCGTAACCTGGAACGATTACCACACTGCGCGCATAAGCGAGCGCAATCGCAGTGTCTTCAGCCGTTGTCTGCTTGATCGATTTCTGGAGAGCGGCACCACCACCGGACTCAGCCGAGTGAGTTGCGCCGAATGCGCCGAACAGCACATTCGCGACAGAGCGATTCATTGCTGTGCTCATGAGCAGAGTCAGCAGCGTGCCTGATGCACCGACGAGAACTCCCGCAACAACGAGCATCTGATTGTGCAGCACAAGACCGGTGAGAGCCGCGGCAAGTCCAGTCAGCGAGTTGAGAATCGAGATTACAACCGGCATGTCGCCGCCGCCTATCGGCAGCACGAACATCACTCCCAGCGCGAGCGCCAGCCCAAACAGCTCCCACAGTGACGTCGTATCGGGGTTGCCTATAACGATGGCCACTCCAAGCGCAATGATAGCAAGGAGAAGCAGACCATTGATCAGTTTCTGAAGCGGAAACTGAACGGGCTTGCCGGGAAGAATCTCCTGCAGCTTGCCGAATGCAATCAGGCTTCCCGTGAACGAAACGGCGCCGATGATTGTGCCGAGTACGATCGACGTTGTTTCGCCTGCAGCAATTCTCTCGGTGGTGCCCGCGAGCCGGATGTACTCCGCAACCGAGACGAGCGCGGCTGTGGCCCCGCCCATTCCGTTGAAGAGCGCAACCATCTGCGGCATCGCGGTCATCTGTACGGTTCGCGCGAAATAGGTACCTACGGCTGCGCCAAGAAGCATCCCGATCGCAATCGTCCCGAATGAAAGGATCTGCCGGTCCAGAAGGGTCGCAGTGAGTGCGAGCACCATTCCGAATGCAGCGAGCTGATTTCCCGACCGCGCAGTCGCCGGTGAGCTCAGGCGCTTCAAGCCGAAAATGAAAAGCACCGCCGACACTATGTACGCGCCGGCGATTATCGATTCGCGCGCATCAAGCATTCGGTCGGTCTCCCTCGCGACGCTTGAACATCTCGAGCATTCTGTCAGTCACTACGAATCCGCCGAACACATTTGCAGCTCCGAATACGACGGCGATGAAGCCGAGGATCTTGAGGAGTGTGGTGTCTGCAGCGCCGGCAACGAGCATTGCGCCAAGCACGACAATGCCGTGGATTGCGTTCGTTGCTGACATGAGCGGTGTGTGAAGCACCGAAGGAACGCGCGAGATCACCTCGAAGCCAACAAAAATCGCGAGAATGAAAACGTAGATGCCAAGAATGACTTCAACACTCATGCTGCAGCTCCGTCTATGCGTGATCGAATACTCTGATTCCGGATTTCATTCCCTGTGGTCACAGTGACCGCGGAGATGATGTCGTCGTTCATGTCGAGATTGAGATTTCCATCTTTCGTGAGCAGAACAATCAGCGCCGCGACATTCTTTGCGTACATCTGGCTCGAGTGATAGGCGAGCTCGCTCGAAATGTTGAGAGGCGCAATGATGGTGACCCCGTGCTTCACGACGGTCTGCCCAGGCTCTGTAAGCTCGCAGTTTCCCCCTTGTTCTCCCGCCAGATCGACAATCACCGAGCCCGGTTTCATTGCTTCGACGGTTTCTTTCTCGACCAGAAGGGGAGCGCGTCTTCCCGGAATCAACGCGGTTGTGATGACAACGTCGGCCATCTTTGCACGCTCGTGTATCAGCTCTTTCTCGCGCCTTATGTGCTCCTCAGCGAGCTCCTTTGCATATCCACCGGTATCCTCCGCATCGTGCGTGTCTACATCGAGCTCGATGAACGTTGCGCCGAGGCTTTTGACCTGCTCCTTCACCACCGGTCGTGTATCGAAGGCCTCTACTACCGCACCGATTCGTCGCGCGGTTGCAATCGCCTGAAGTCCCGCGACACCGGCACCAATCACGAGGACGCGCGCGGGTCTCACCGTTCCCGCGGCAGTCATCAGCATCGGAAAGAATTTCTGAAGAGCATTGGCCGCGAGCAGCACCGCTTTGTATCCGGCGACTGTGCTCTGCGATGACAGTGCATCCATCATCTGAGCGCGCGTCGTTCGCGGCACAAGCTCCATGCTGATAGTCGTAAGTCCGCGCTCGGCAGCTGCCTGAAAAAAGGCAGGATCGCCCGATGGCTGAAGCAATCCGATGAGTGTGGCGTTGCTCGGGATCAGATCGAGCTCGTGCTCCCCGCCAAGCGGAGCGGGGCGCAGCACCTTGAGAACCATGTCCGCAGCCGCATAAGCTGAGCGTGCGTCCGGTACGATCTCCGCGCCGGCGGCGGCGTACGCTTCGTCGGTAAATCCCGCCTTCATTCCGGCGCCCGCCTCGACAGCGACGGTGTGTCCGATCTTCAATAGTTGTGGAATGACTTCCGGGACGAGCGCAACACGCTTTTCTCCCGGCACAATCTCCCTGGGTACGCCAAGACGCATTCGAATTTGTATGGTGTTGAACCGGTAACAGCTACGGCCGTTCTGGTTTGGCCGGCATCTGGTACCGCCGTTCTGGTTCTTGCGAACTAGGAAAATACTTCGTGCGGGGGAACAATGTCGCTCCGGCATGCCGCCCGCTACAACGTGCGCTCTCGCGGAATGCAAGAGACTTCGCAGAATGCCCTTACAAATGGGTATTAATGAAGCTGTAACCAAGCGTCTAAGATGTTGCAGCAAAACACTTTGTCTGAAATAACCATCACTGGCCCGGCAGGTGCCTTAACCCCAGCCGCAAAGCGTTGGTTTCCCCCATCGCCCACCAATCTCTCAGGAGCATCATAATGGTACAGAGCAAGAAGAAGGGCTTTACGCTGATCGAGCTTCTCATCGTGGTCGTCATCATCGGCATTCTTGCCGCGATTGCGATTCCCAAGTTCGCGAACACCAAGGAAAAGGCATACGTCGCGTCGATGAAGGCTGACCTGCGTAACCTTGCGACCTACGAAGAGTCG
>DASROK010000439.1:0-6904 GCA_035646915.1 Gemmatimonadaceae bacterium | reverse complement strand
CTTTCGTACACGACCTTTCCGCCGACGACAGTCATCACGATTTTCGCTTCGCGAATTGTCTCCGTGGGTATCCGAGTCAAATCGCGATCGATAAGCACGATGTCAGCGAGCTTTCCGCGCTCGAGCGAACCCTTGATTCCTTCCTCGAACGAAGCGTACGCGCCGTTCACGGTGTATGCGCGAAGCGCATCCTCGACAGTGATCTTCTGCTCGGGAATCCACCCATCAGGATTCCTGTCGTCAAGCGTTCGACGTGTAACAGCGGCATAAATCCCCTCGAGCGGAGTTGGCGGCGCAACAAACCAGTCACTGCCGAAGGCGAGCTTTGCACCGGCGTCACGCAACGAGCGGAATGCATACGTGGTCTTCGCGCGCTCGTGCCCAATCACTTTCTCCGCCCATCGCCCGTCATCGATTGCGTGATAGGGCTGCATGCTGGGGATTACGGCAAGCTGCCCGAAGCGGGGAATATCGGCGGGAGCAATGTGCTGCGCATGCTCGATTCGGAACCGCCTGTCGCGACTGCCATTTTCCTTTGCTACGCGCTCGAAAATATCGAGCTGCGTGTTGATAGCACGATCTCCAATTGCATGAACGATCATCTGAAGGCCCGCTTTGTCGCCTTCGGAAGTCCAGTGATAGAGATCCTTTTCCGTGTTCACAAGAAAGCCTGAGTCCGCGGGCGTATCGGAAAAAGGCGCAAACATCGCAGCGGTGTGTGAGCCAAGCGATCCGTCAGCGAATCCTTTGAGACCGCCGATGCGCACCCACGCGTCGCCCCTGCCGCGTTTTGCGACCGTATCGCGCAGACGTTCCCATTGCGCAATGGGAGTCACCTGATAGATGCGCGTGATCAATGTTCCCGCATTGTGTGCACGCTCGACCGACGCGAGATCATCCCAGGTGCCCATGTTCGTAACCGACGTCACTCCCCGTTCTGCTACGTACTTCATCGCCGCCTGAAGTGCGCGATCGTTCAGCTCGTCACCTGGCGGAGGCATAGCGCGATCCAAGTACGACTGAGCGTTGTCCTTGAGAATTCCTGTTGGGTTCCCCGATGCATCACGGACAATCGTTCCACCGTCGACGTCCTTTGTGGACTTTGCAACGCCAGCGGCTGCGAGAGCGAGACCATTCGCAAGTGCCATGTGGCCGTCGAGACGCGAGATCCACACTGGATTGTGAGGAGTGACAGAATCGATCCAGTCTCTTGTCGGCAGCTCACCTCCCCAAAGCGTGTGATCCCAGTCCCCGCCGGTAATCCACGCGCCTTTTGGAGCACCAGCGGCAAATTCCTTTATTCGAGTGATGAATTCCTGAGGCGTTTTTGCATCGCGAAGCTGCACTGACGAAAGGTTGAATCCGCCCGAGATGAAGTGCACATGCGAATCGATGAATCCGGGCGTGACCATGCCGCCCTTTGCATCGATGACGCGAGCTTTCGGGTTTGCCTTTGCAAGCTTGGCAATCTCGGCGCTCGTTCCAACAGAAACGATCTTGTCGCCACTTACTGCAATACCGGTTGCCCACGGCTGCCTTGGATTGGCCGTCCAGATGCGCGCGTTGACGATGGCCAGCGTCACGTCATTAGTCGGTGTCATTTGAGAAGCGCAGGCTGTGAGGAGAAATGTGGTGACGACGCTCGCGCGAATGGTCAGACAGGCTCCGGCCGCTGGCTGTTACGAGACTCGATGGCCGCAATCAATGCGAGAACACCGAGATGAAGCGGAAGTGTCAAAGCAATCACGTCGCCATTCACCTGATCGAGTGACGGCAGAACCTGCGCGATAAAGCCAAGAACCGCCAGCCCGGCGACTACGCGCGCCCAGCGCATCAAGCCGCGCGAAGGCACTGCAGCTGGATTCCGGCGCAATCGAACAGCAAGTCCAATCAGGAGAAAAGCAAGAATCAGGGAAAGCGGATTGAGCTGAAACAGATTCTCGTTTCGGTAGCTGTAGATGTGATCGGTCACAGCCCACAATCCAGCGAGAAAGATTCCGGCGATCCCGGCGACGAAACTCCACACTGCGGCAAGCGACAGTACAAACCCCGTTCGCGCTCCTTTTCCTCCGAGCGCCCAGAGGAAATAGCCGAATGCAAGAACGAGCAGCGAAATGAGGAGATAATTGAGAATGCCGCGGTGAATGGTGCTTTCTTCCGCCGGCCGTGTTGCCTGGAAAAGAACTCTTTCCTCGAGAACAAGGGGCTGCACGCCTGATGGAGTCGCGACGGTCACGCTCTTAAGCCGATCCTTCATTCGGACAGGAAGAAACATTTCCTCGTGCACGCTGATGTCGCGGTCCGTAGGCTCTCCGAGCCCCATCATCGTGCCGGTGAAAACGGGCCAGTCATCCTGTGTGAGCCGGGAAGTATGAAATCGATAAGTCGAATGTGATGACGGCTTTTCCGTCTGCGCCCTGATGATGCCGCCCAGGGCTCCATCGATTGCGTCTCGCACGCGAGTCGAGCAGTTATCGCGAAAATAGTCATAGCGATAGTAGCGATTCCCGGGCAGAACATTCCATGCGACGAACTGCGCGAGCTTCTGCTTTTGGGCGGGGGTCATGTTCAGCTTCTGCGCCCAGACCGTTCGATTGGTGAGCCGGTACTGGTTTATAGTGTCGTCGAAGTCGAACGCGCCCATCGAGTAGCGCATCCGTCCCTTCACGAAATTCGGAAGAAAATTCTCGTCAGCGAAATCGAACAGGCCCCAGTGGTATGCAATGTCGGTGTGATTCGCTTCGTCATGAATCCAGATCGCATTGTGCCCGAATTTTTCCCAGACCTGATCTCCCGGACCCATGGTGAGGAGGTAGACCGTGAGCGCGGATCCAGGCTCCGGGGTCGCCGTGCCCTGTGCCGCGAGCGGAATGGAAATCGTCGCGGATGCGAGTGCTGCGACGAGCAGGCGAATCACAGGCGGATCTCGCGACCCTCTTCGGCTGACTTGTAGATGGCAGCCATGACGTCCATTACCTGGAGCTGGTCGACAGGCGGCTCATACTTCGCATCACCTTTGAGAATCGCGATGAAGTGCGTCAGCTCGGCGCGATATGACTGGAGGAATGCGCTCTCGCGAGCTGCAGCTCCGGAGGGTGAGACGTTAACGGCGCGACCGTTCAGCTCCTTGACCACGCGAAGCGGAGAAAGACGTGCGCTTCCTTTCGAGGATATCACTTCGAACCACCACCTCTCTTCCTGTCCCACGTAGGCCCATGAAACGTCGAGGCTGACGCTCAAGCCGGGCTCGCAGTCGAGGTGAACCAGCATCATGTCCTCGACGGAACCCGGGCGGGAAGTCTCCATGCTTGCTGTTACACGCGTGGCCTTCGGAAAATCCGCGAGCCACAGGCACAAGTCGAGCAGAGGGTAGCCGTACTCGAGAAATGCGCCGCCACCGGCCTCCGCTTTTCGCTGACGCCATCCCTGCTGCCCGGAACGAAACTGATACTGCCCCGCGCGAATGCCAATCATTTTCCCAAGCTCACCACCCGCGAGAAATCTCGCGAGCTGCTGCACGTCGCTGCGAAATCGATGGTTGTTTCCGACTACAACCTTGCAGTCGACCGCCTCTGCAGTCTCCAGAATGCGGTGGACACCGCCTTTCGTGAGTGAGAGTGGCCGCTCGCACAGAACGTGAACTTTCTGCTTGAGGGCGCGAAGCACGTGCGGCTCATGCAGGTGATTTGGAGTTGCGATGATGACTGCATCGAGTCCTTCGGAGTCGAGCAACTCGTCGATGTCGGTGAAGATGTCCGGGACTTTCAGCCGCTGCGCAAGAGCGCCGGCTTTCGGGCCATCATTGTCGCAGATGGCGACGAGCTGCGCGCCGCGCATTTTCGAGAGCAGCGGCAGATGCGCGAGCTGCGCAATGGCTCCCGCTCCAACGAGTCCAAGCCGAAGGTCCGTGCTCATCAATTCACGCGGCTTACAGTCGTTCCTGGATAGTACGTTGTGAGAATTGTTCGATAGTCCTGCCCGGCGCGCGCGCGACCGATTGCACCGAACTGGCACATCCCGATTCCGTGGCCGTAACCGCCTCCCCTGATGACAAGGCTGCCGATGCCGCCGGTACCGTCAGAGGTTGTTTCGGCCGTGAAATATGTGCTGTTGAGAAGACTGCCGCCTGGCGTTCTCAGAATGAACCGAACGTCATTGCCGCGCACTACATAACTGCCTCTTTCCGTCTGAATCGATACCTGGCTTACGCGATCGGAGGCCGTTCGTCCTTCGACGCGAAACCCCGTGATTTTTCCGAGTGCCAGTCGCGGTGCGCTGGCGGGAAGAGCGACCGGCGGCTCGGAAGCCGGTGTGACGGAGCCGAGATACTTCTCGAGTGTCGCTCGGAGCTGGTCCTGGTCGAATGTAGAAGTCCAGCGGAAGCGGCCCGATGGATCGCAGTAGAACTTGTCAGTTCCTGGAATCTGATCACTCACCGGTCGCAGATACGGCTGATCAGGCTGTCGCCACCACACCTCGCTGACTGAAGCGGTGCGTCCTCCGCACGTCGAGTGATACGGCGTGCTGATGATTCGACCCGCGTATTTGATGACCATGTCACGCGTCGAATTCACCGCGGCATCAGTCATGGGTTTCTCTGCATCGACTCCACCGTATGCCTGATCCTGAATCGATCCGTACATATCGAATGCCCGATCTCCTGCCTCATTCATTTTGACATACGTGTAACTGCGCGCCGCCACCGCCTGCGCCTCAACCGCGGCTTCTTCGCCCGGTTTTCTGTCGCCGATCTCGAGAGGAACAACGCCGCGAAGATACGACTCCACTCCAAGCCGGTTCACAACGAGCAGGCCCCCATTGTTGGGAGTGACAACAAGCTCGCCGCGATAGCGCTTTCCTTCGTACATCACGAAGGAGCCGGGAGTAGTTGCGCGCACCAGGAAAGGGGCCGAGTGGCGCGACGTAACCGATCCATCGCCGCGCACAACCACAAGCTGTCCTTCACGCGGTTCGATCTTCATCGACTGCTCCGATGATCCTTTCACGACGAGGCTGGAGCTGTTGCGGCTGTAAACTCGCCAGGCGCCTGAGCCGCTCACGCGCGCGCTTTCATCCAACGCAGAGAGCGCAATTCTTACTGGCTGATCGTTGTCGTCGACAACTGAATCACCCGAGCCGCGAGGCATCGCAGACGCGCAGGCAGCAGCGCCGAGGATTCCGATAAAAAGACTTTTACGCAATGGCGGCCCTCATGGCGTCGTCGAGACGCTGTAATGTTTCATCTACTTCCCAGTCGCTATGGGCAGCTGAGAGAAATCCTGCTTCGAATGCGGATGGTGCGAGGTAAATGCCGCGGGCGAGCGCAGCGTGAAAAAACTTCCTGAACAATTCCACGTCCGAGTTTCTTGCATCTTCAAAGTTCTTCACCGGACCGGCGTGAAAGAAGAATCCCCACATCGATCCTGCCGAGCCCGCCGTAAAGGGAACGCCGGCGCGTCCTGCAATTCCTTGTAAGCCTGTCACCAGTCTCACCGTCCTCGCTGCGATTCTGTCGTGAAGCTCGCCAGTGAGCGCGGTGAGGGTTGCGTACCCTGCTGACATAGCAAGCGGATTGCCAGAGAGCGTTCCCGCCTGATACACGGGGCCAGACGGCGCGATTTTTTCCATGATGTCGCGCCTCCCGCCATAGGCTGCCGCAGGCAGTCCGCCACCGATCACTTTCCCGAGGGTCGTCAAATCGGCTGTAACGCCGAACAGCTCGCGCGCACCTGATGGCGCGATGCGGAAACCCGTCATTACTTCGTCAAAGACGAGTAACGCGCCTGTTTCGTCAGCAATTTTTCTCAATCCCTCGAGGAAGCCGTCCTCAGGCATGATGAAACCGGCATTACCTACTACCGGTTCGACAATGATCGCAGCGACTCCGCCTTTTGCAGCTGTCGCGAGGCGCCGCGTTTCATCGAGGTCGTTGAACGGTGCGGTCAACGTGAGAGAAGCGAGGCATTCAGGAACTCCCGGCGAATTCGGCAGTCCCAGTGTTGCTACTCCCGAGCCCGCGCGCACGAGAAACGAGTCGGCGTGGCCATGATAGCATCCATCGAATTTCAGAATCGCTTCCCGGCCAGTGAACGCGCGGGCAAGCCGCACGGCGCTCATGGTTGCTTCAGTTCCACTCGACACAAAGCGCATCATCTCGACGTGCGGCATGCGGTGGCGGATGAGCTCGCCGAGTTTTACCTCGAGCTCGGTTGGCATGCCGAACGAAGTTCCGTCGCGCATCGCGGCGTCGAGCGCATCGAGCACCATTGGGTGCGCGTGCCCGAGCACAAGCGGCCCCCACGACAGCACATAATCGATGTATTCCCTCCCGTCAGCGTCCCAGATCCGGGCACCTTCACCCTTTGCTGCAACGACTGGATCTCCACCAACTCCGCGAAATGCGCGTACTGGCGAGTTCACTCCTCCGGGAAACAATGAGCTCGATCGGCGGAGAATCTCCGCGGACCGCTCAGCGGCCATAGCTGCCCATGGTGGCAAGCGGCAGCGACCGTCTCACTGTCAGGGGCGATATCACCGGCGCGGATATGATCCTTCGAACGATCGTTGCCCTGAAATCGTAATCGTCGACAACTTCCTGCGTCGCGACGTCGGCGAATTCTCCCGGCACAAGCGGCTCGTCGATGAATGTCACTCCGTCGATGTCGTCAGCCTGCCACGGAAGTCTCCCGACAGCATGTCCGTTCTCGTCGATGCGATCTACAATCAGCCGATGCACTTTGCCAAGCCGTGATTCATACCGATCGGCGGTGATCGAGCGCTGCAGCTCTGTTAGACGCTCGAGCCGCTCGCGTTTCAGTGCGTCGGGAACATCGTCGTGCATTGCAGCAGCGCGAGTTCCTTCCTGAGGCGAGTAGGTAAACGCACCGACGCGGTCGAATTGAAT
>DASROK010000438.1:0-3761 GCA_035646915.1 Gemmatimonadaceae bacterium | reverse complement strand
CTGTTTGCGAAGCCTGCCGGCAACAGGAAAACTGGAATTCTGAATGCTGAATTCTGACTGGAAACGAAGTCAGTCAGAATTCAGCATTCAGTATTCGGCTTTAGAACGGTATTTCTACAGCTTCAACCAGCGCTGCGGGTTCAGGGGCTTTGGGCCAGATCACGCCATCGCACGAACGGTCGCGACACTTGAAGTCGGGCGCACGCGGATTTCGCTTGGTCAAGCGATTGTCCCACATTCTGCCGCCGCATTTCGGGCAGGTTTCCTCATCGAGCGCGCGAGCTGTCTCCACCTTTGGCTCAACTGTGGATTCTTTCCGTGCGTGAACTACCGCCGGATCTTCGACGGGTTTCGCATATCGGCCATCGCCGTCCAGCTCTACCCAGTTCTGACCGTACGCGTAGAGCTCGTGCGCAATTCCAAAACGAACAGCGGCACGTTTGAAAGCGTCTGTCGCTGCCTGCTTGTAATCACGGCCAGTCCCGACGTCTTCTCTTACGACGCCCAAAACCTGCAGGCGCGCCTTGAACGAACATGTGGCTTCTCCGGCGGGCTCGCCGCCGATCGGTGGAAGGGGAGTCAGTGTAAGATCCCATTCCCCTGGAACCACGGTGTCGAGCCGATCGCGAACGGTGTTGGCTTCGACGTACGCGACGAATCTTGCCAGGAACTTTCCGTCGCGGTTGATGGGTTTTCCGTCCTGTCGCCAGGAGATTGTCTCACTCGCAAGAGGGGCTGCGAGTCTCGCCCACACATCAGCGGGCGCGTTGTAGATATCGTTTGCTGCAATCATCTCTCATATATCCCGGGGTAAATCCCTATCGACTGTGTCTGACGAACTTCTTCACATCACTTACGGCAGGGCAATGAGCACCATGCTCGCAGTACCACCCGTGCCGTTTGTCGAAGAAAACCAGGTGAGCGTTTTTTGCTTTTCCGATGGTTTCTCCGACGCGGAAAACACGCTCCACCGAGGTGCCCTTTCCGCACATCGAGCAGGGATCTTTTTCGCAGATCCGTACCCTTCGCTCAGCGACTTTTTTCAGCTTGCTGGCGCCCTTCCTGACCCCCCTTTTGGCCGACACTGTAACTCCTTCTGATGCAACAACTTAGAGAGTGACACTTCGGACTCTCTTCGGGTCTTAATAATACATGCATTTATCCTGTCATGCAAGGGAAAAGCTCACGTTGTTTTATCACGACCGGATGGGACTGGATGGCCCGTGATGTGCCGAAATTCCGGGTGCCACTCAACGGAGCAGAAAAATGGAAACAGGAATCGATTTCCTCAAAAGCCAGGTCAACAATGCGGTCATGCAGCATAAGACTTTCCTGGAAGCACTGGAGGATCACGAGCAACAGGCAGAAGACGCGCGCTTTCGCGATCTCTGCAGCCGGCACATTCCGCGCGTGCGCGAACATCAGCGCATGCTCGAGGAATACCAAGGCGCGCTCGGGGCAGAGGCAGGACAGGGCAAGAAGATCATCGGTGCCGTGCTTGGCAAAGCACGCGATCTCGCAGATGCCGCGCGCGAGAGTGATTTCCTGAGGCTTGTCGGCGACATCGTCATGTCGCGCCAGGCCGAAGACACGTTCAAGACTTTCCGTGATGCCGGACGCGCGCTCGCCAACACTCAGCTCGCACAAATCGGCGAGCTCGGCGAGCGGCATCACGACGAATACAATCGCGAAGCCAATCGGCTCGTGCAGATAATGTTCATCGAGAATGTGCGCGGAATCGAACCGGGTACAACGACTGATCAGCCGCAGCCTGTCGCGTAAAGACGTAACTGCCAGCAGGAAGACGAGGAAGATTGGGAAGAGTCGGAAGAACTGCGCGTTCGTGTTTTTCAAAGAGCACAAACGGGCAGTTCTTCCAAGTCTTCCCAGTCTTCCTCGTCTTCCTGCTAGCAGTTAGGTAGTAAATTTCCGCCTATGACTGACGTCGTTGCCCTCGCCGCAGAATTACTCGCCATTCCGTCGCTTTCGGGAAACGAAAAAGCGGTTGTCGATTTCGTTTCAAAATGGCTCGTCACGCGAGGGTGGAATGTCACTGTGCAGGAAGTCTCCAAAGGCCGCGGGAATGTGTGGGCATCGAAGTCAGGGGGCGGAGTAGCGTTCTCCACGCACCTCGACACCGTGCCGCCGCACATTCCGCCGAAGCTTTCCAAGGACAAGCTCTATGGCCGCGGTGCGTGCGATGCAAAAGGAATTGCAGCAGCAATGATGGTCGCCGCCGAACGACTTGTTCAATCGGGGGAAAATCGCGTCGATCTTCTTCTTGTAGTTGGAGAAGAACAGGGGTCAGACGGTGCGCGTGCAGCGAACAATCTCTCGGCGAAAAGCAAATTCCTCGTGAACGGCGAGCCAACCGAGAGCAAGCTCGCGAGCGGTGCAAAGGGCTCGCTTCGTGCGACGATAAGAACACGAGGGCGTGAAGCCCATTCCGCCTATCCACATCTCGGCGAATCTGCAATCGAGCCGCTGCTCAGGCTTCTTCCCACAGTCCACGATCTTCCTCTCCCGTCCGATCCTGTCCTTGGGAAAACGACAGTGAACATCGGGACGATTCGCGGCGGCACCGGAGCGAACATTGTTCCCGCTCATGCCGAAGCGGAGATGATGATCAGGCTTGTCGGTGATGTGAAGCCGATGAAGAAGATGATTCAGGAGTGGGTGAAGGGCCGCGCTGAAGTTGAATTCGGCTCGCACATTCCTGCGCAGAAATTTCACATCGTCGACGGATTCGAAGTTGCACCGATGGCGTATACGTCTGACATCCCTTTGCTGTCGCGGTGGGGAACCCCGCTGCTCTTTGGCCCCGGTTCGATTCACGTCGCGCACACGCCTGACGAGTTCATCGACGTGAACGAGCTGAGAGCATCGGTCGACGCGTACGAGCGGATTGCCAGGCAGCTTCTCTCGTCATGACGTTCACGCCTCCATCAGGGAAGAAATGGCCGGTCGCGATTCTCGGTGCGACGGGCGCGGTGGGCCAGACATTCATCAGGCTCCTCATGAACCATCCGTGGTTCGAGGTTGCCGAGGTCGCGGCATCAGAGCGCAGCGCGGGAAAACCTTATTCTGAAGCGGCGCGCTGGCTCGAGGGGGAAATGCCCGAGGCCGTCGCAGGAATGATGGTTCAACCCACGGATCCTTCCCGAATCTCGTCAGCGATCACCTTTTCCGCACTTGATTCCTCGGTCGCGGGCGATGTCGAGCGCGCGTTTGCATCAGCGGGAAAGTTCGTGCTGAGCAACGCAAAGAATTTCCGGATGGAGCATGACGTTCCTCTGGTAATTCCGGAAGTGAACGCGGATCACCTTCAGCTGCTCGACAGACAGCGCAAAGAACGCGGCTGGAAAGGAGCGATTGTCACAAACGCAAACTGCGCAGCAACAGTTGCAGCAGTTGCAATTGCTCCGCTCGAGGAAAACTTCGGTATCGACCGCCTGTTCCTCACGACGATGCAGGCAGTGTCCGGCGCAGGATATCCCGGAGTTCCGTCACTCGACATCCTCGGCAATGTTATTCCGTACATCGCTGACGAAGAGCCAAAGCTCGAGCGCGAAATGACAAAGCTGCTCGGGAAGTATGCCGATGGCGCAGTTCAGAAAGCACCGATGAAGGTGAGCTCGCACACCAACCGCGTCGCCGTCGAGCACGGACACACTGTCTGCATTACTGCTTCATTCCGAAACAGCGCGACGGTTGAACAGGCAGTGGAGGCTCTTCGCTCGTGGAGGGGCAATGAGTCAACA
>DASROK010000437.1:0-7347 GCA_035646915.1 Gemmatimonadaceae bacterium | reverse complement strand
ATGGATTCACTGAGGTCCATCGTGCGTGCCATTGGCGGTCTATCGAGAACGCCATCCAAATCGGGAATAAGCGGCGCCCAGCTCTTTGCGCTTCGACAAATATCAGAGACACCCGGGCTTTCACTCGGTGAGCTGGCCACTCGGACTCTCGCCAGACAGAGCAGCGTATCTGAGCTGGTCGCTCGACTCGCCGAGCGAGGCATGATTCACAGGGCACCGGGGGAATCCGATGCCCGCCAGGTTCACCTCACGCTCACGGCAAAAGGACGCCGCGCGATTGCGGAGTCTACAGCGACAGCGCAGGAGCGGCTCATAGCCGGGCTGCAAATGCTCCCGAAAGCAAAGCGGCTCGAGCTCGCGGATAATCTCGAAGCGTGGCTTGCCGCATCAGGATTCTCCGACATCCCGCCTACGATGTTCTTCGAAAAGCAGGAGCGCTGAGTGGCGGACATGGTAAAAACTGGAGAGTTTCGAGGCCCGCGCGACTATGAGATAGTCGACAGGCGCACCCTGATGATTGCGGCGCTTTCGGTGGCACTCGCCATTGGAGCGGGGCTCGCTGCGCAGCTTCTCACGTCTCTCATCGGACTCATCACCAACGTCTCATTCTATGGAAGGATCTCGACGGCGTTCGTCGATCCTGCCGGCGCGCATCCGCATGTTCTGAAGCTCCTTCTTGTGCCGATGATTGGCGCGCTCATAATCGGATTGATGGCGCGTTATGGATCTGCGGCGATTAGAGGCCACGGAATTCCCGAGGTAATGGAGAACGTTCTCTTTGGGGGAAGCCGGATTCCCGCGCGGGTTCTTGTTCTCAAGCCATTGTCGGCAGCCATCGCGATTGGAACCGGAGGTCCATTCGGAGCAGAAGGTCCCATCATCGCAACCGGTGGAGCGCTTGGCTCGCTCGCCGGTCAGTTGATGCGAATCACGAGCGACGAAAGAAAAATTCTGCTCGCTTCGGGCGCCGCTGCGGGAATGGCGGCGACATTCGGCTCGCCGGTCAGCGCGGTTCTGCTTTCAGTCGAGCTCCTGCTGTTCGAGTACCGTGCGCGATCACTGATTCCAGTAGCGCTGGCTGCCGCGACAGCGACGGGTGTACGAGCGGTATTCCATGGCACAGCGCCTGTCTTCGCAATGGCGAATGTCGCCTCTCCCAGTGGACCGGCACTCGCCGCATATGCGCTGATTGGTCTCATTGCGGGAATCATTGCCGCGGGTGTGACGCGTGCGACGTACGCCATCGAAGACGTTTTTGAGAAAGTCGGACACAAGCTGCACATACACTGGATGTGGTGGCCGATCATTGGCGCATTCGTGGTTGGCGTTGTCGGTATTTTCGACCCGCGCGTACTCGGCGTTGGCTACGACAACATCAGCGGCGTGCTCAGCGGCTCGATTGCAGGCCGCGCGCTTCTGGCACTTCTGATTTTCAAGTTCATTGCGTGGTCTGTATACCTTGGCAGTGGAACGTCGGGCGGAACAATGGCCCCGTTGTTCACAATCGGTGGCGCGATCGGAGCAATTCTCGGGGGAATGATTGCATCGATGCTTCCGTCGCTCGGTGTCGATCATCGTGTTGCCGGACTTGTTGGAATGGCAGCGATGTTTGCGGGAGCGTCACATGCCTTGCTCACGTCTGTCGTCATGGCGTTCGAGACAACGAGGCAGCCGCTTGGCCTCCTGCCACTTCTTGCGGGATGCACTGTAGGATACTTCGCTTCGATTTTTCTCGGACGTCATTCCATTATGACGGAGAAGCTCGCGCGAAGAGGTGCGGCGTTGAGGCTCGAGTATGCTGTGGACCATCTGGCGCACGTGCTTGTTCGCGACGCCGCTGCCCGCAAGGTAGTTACGCTGACAGACACATCGACTGTCGCGGAGGTGCGGGAATGGATTGCGTCCGGAGCAGGTCATACCACGCACCAGGGATTTCCGGTACTGAACGACCAGGACATCCTGGTTGGAGTCGTGACACGGCGGGACATTCTCGATCCGACGCGCACTGGGAAGGAACGGATTAGAGAGATAATACGACGACCGCCGGTAGTGGTGTATGAAGACAACTCACTGCGCGATGCTGCAGACCAGATGGTGACTGAGGAAGTGGGACGGCTTCCAGTTGTGTCGCGCGATGAAACGCTCAAGGTCGTTGGAATTCTTTCGCGGAGTGATCTGCTCTCCGCGCATCGGCCTCGACTCGCGGCGGCCACGCGAATGAAACGAGTTCGACGGTTCAGGGCGTGGAGATAACGCAGACGAATTCGCTGGCGTGACGGACCAAGGCTGAGAAGATTGCCTTTGTGAGCCAGGACAAAACTCAGCTCGCCAGGATCACACTTCGCGAGATCAGGCTTCCACTGGTCGAGCCGTTTCGGACGGCCACTGGGACGGTCGAAGCGCGTCGTGTCATTCTACTCGAGCTGAGCGACGCCGATGGTGCGACGGCGTGGAGTGAATGCGTCGCCGACGCGGTCCCGTCATATACGCCGGAAACTGTCGACGGTGCGTGGCAGGCACTGACTGACTGGATCATCCCGCTCGTACTCGACAAAAGCTTCGCGCATCCGACAGATGTGCATGCCGCGCTCGTGAGCTGGGTGCCCGATCATCCAATGGCTCGCGCGTCCGTTGAGATGGGAACATGGGCGCTCGCCGCAACCAGGAGGCAGGAATCGCTCGCACGCTTTCTCGCGAGATCGTCAGACCTTGGTGCGCCGCCGCGCAAATCTGTCGCGACTGGCATTGCGTTAGGCCTCACCTCGAACGGCACCGACATGGTGAATCAGGTACGCCTTGCAGCCGCCGAAGGATACCGGCGTATCAAGCTGAAGATTTCACCTCAGTCCGATCTGGGGCCAATCCGTGAAGCGTGCGCTCAAGTCGGAGCGAAAGCAGCGCTCAGCGTCGATGCGAATGGCAGCTTCTCGACTGACGACATGACCGTGCTCAAGGAGATCGATGCAATGGGATTGTCGATGATCGAGCAGCCGCTCGACGCAAAGGACTTCGAAGGCCATGCAGAGCTTCAGCGCTCACTCCGGACACCGATATGCCTTGATGAAAGCATCGAAAGCGATGCGACTGCTGAGCGCATGGTCCGCCTTCACAGCGGGCGGATTGTGAACATGAAAGCCGGCCGCGTTGGAGGATTTACGGAAGCTGTCGCAATTCACGACCGATGCAGGCTTGCAGAGATTCCACTGTGGTGCGGAGGAATGCTCGAATCGGGAATTGGCCGCGCGTACAATGTTGCGCTCGCATCGCTTCCGAATTTCACTCTCCCCGGAGACATATCGCCGAGCGCGCGCTACTGGGCGCGTGACATCGTGACTGAACCGTGGACGATGGATTCTGAAGGGATGGTGATGGTGCCTGTGGAGCGCGCGGGAACCGGAGTCGATGTCGACCGTGCTTTCGTCGATGAGCTCGTCGTTCGGGAATCGGCGTTCAGCGCTTCGTAATCGAGTCGCGCAAGAGAGCGCGACGAATTTTTCCTGATGCCGTTCGCGGAAGCGGCTCATTCGTGAACCGGAATTCGCGCGGCACCTTGTACGCTGCGAGCAATGTGCGACAGTGTGCTGCAAGATCCTGCTGATCAACTGCGCGATGTACTCTCGCGACGGCCACAACCCTCTGTCCCCAGGTTGAATCCTCGACGCCGATAACCGCAGCTTCGACGACGGAGTCGTGCGCAAGAAGCGCTGATTCGACTTCTGCTGGATAAACGTTCTCCCCGCCTGTGATGATCAGATCGTCGCGACGGTCGAGGACATACAGAAACCCTTCGCTATCCAGTCTTCCAATGTCTCCGGTGTGGAGCCAGCCACCCTCCAGCACCCGCTCTGAGGCTTCGGGGTTATTGTAATACCCGGACATCACAATCGGACCTCGCACGAGTATCTCGCCTTCACTTCCGTCGATACGAATTTCGTTGGGATGCAGCGGGATACCGGCTGATCCGAGCTTTCTGATTGCGTCAGCCGGCGACAGGGTCGCGGCCTGCGAGCACGTTTCGGTGAGGCCGTAAGTGTGCGCGACGGGAAGTCCAACCGAAATGCATCGCTCGAGGAGCATTCTGGGAGTCGGCCCGCCTCCAACCAGTGCGCATCTGAAAGACGGGGGAAACGTTTCAGTCGCTCGATCATCGAGCAGCCGCTCGAGCATCACGCTCACAACCGACACGAGTGTGGCGCCCCGATCGATGTCAGCGTTTATCGCGGCTGCATCGAATCCGTCGTGTACGACGACGCAGGTGCCATAGATCGCTGAGCGGAAGACTATCGACAGGCCCCCGACGTGAAAGAGTGGAAGGCACGCGATCCAGCGATCATCTTCGCTGACGCCAAGATTGAGCGCCGATCCAGCGGCGCTCCACCAGAAATTTCCGAGAGTGAGCATCGCGCCTTTCGGGCGCCCGGTAGTACCGGATGTATAGATGATCGCAGCGACGTGTTCGCTGCGATGCGACATCTGGAATTCCACAGGCGCCGGGATTATTGCGGCGAGCTTTATGGTGTCTATCGCATCGGCACATAGATGTCGTGTGCGCTCTTCGACAATCACCAGCCGGGGATTGACGTCCGCGATCTGCCACGCGATCTCGGCTTCACTGAGGCGAACATTCAGCGGAACGAGTGTGGCGGACAATCGCAACAGCGCGTGGGGCAGCATTGCGGCGAGAATGCCATTGTGAAGAATTGTCGCGACGCGATCACCTTCACCAATCCCTGCAGATCCAAGCTTCCGTGCAAGAGTGGATATCTCTGCATCCAGCTCCGCGAATGACCAGCTGCGTTCGCCGACGGAAAGCGCAACGCGGTCAGGAATTGTTTCTGCGCGAGTCGCAATCCAGTCGGCGAAGTGATCGGGCACTTCGGTCATGTCACCGGGGCCGGCTCAGCGCCGCTCCGACTGCGAGCAGACCTCCGAAGAGGAGAAGGAGTTGTCCCGTGCGTTTCAGCATCAGGTTCAAATCTCTTCCGCTTGCGCCCTTTGCAACCACCAGCACCCGGCGAAGCGCGAGGGGGAGCGAGATCAGGGGAAGCATGATCAAACGTCGCGCAGGATCGGTGACACCGATCACCAGTGGGATGACGTATGCAGCGACGGTGGATACGGCGTACTGGGCTCGAGTTGCTCCATCACCGATGCGAGTGGCAAGAGTTCGCTTACCCGCAGCGAGATCGGTGGGAAGATCGCGAAGGTTGTTCACTACGAGGATGTTCGTGACGAACAGCCCTATCGGTATCGACAAGAGAAGTGGGAGAACGCTCCAGTGTCCGGACTGAAGGTACGCGGTCCCAGTGACCGCGATCACTCCAAAAAAAACAAAAACGAATATGTCGCCGAGTCCGTGGTAGCCTAGCGGGTAAGGTCCTCCGGTGTACGCGAGTCCTGACAGAACGGAGAGAACACCAATCGCGATGATCGGCCATCCGCCGACATATGCGAGGTATGCTCCGATCAACACTGCGAGTCCAAACGCGACAATGATTCCGCGCTTGACGCTCGTCTGATCCATCAGCCCGCTTTGGGTGACTCGAACCGGACCGAGCCTCGCTTCGGTGTCGGCGCCGCGCGCAAAATCCGAATAATCGTTCGCGAAGTTTGTCCCAATCTGGATAAGAACAGCGCAGATGAGCGTCATCGCGAAAACAATTCCGCGGAACGGTGCTCCGTCTGACAGAGCTGCCGCAGCTCCCACTACGACTGGAACAACCGCGGCAGGAAGAGTTGCAGGCCGCGCGGCGAGAATCCACGCGCGCGCGCGGGAAATCTCAGGACGCGCGACAGCGCTCATGGGAATCGCGGAAACTTTCCAAAGTCCGGCGGGCGATTCTCCAGGAATGCGTTCTTTCCTTCCTTCGCTTCCTCAGTGAGATAGAAGAGAAGCGTTGCATCTCCGGCGAGCTGCTGAAGCCCCGCGAGCCCGTCAGTGTCTGCATTGAACGCCGCCTTGAGAAAGCGGATTGCCGTCGGGCTCTTCTGAAGAATTTCGCGCGCCCACTGCAGGGATTCAGCTTCGAGCTGCGCAAGTGGCACAACGGTGTTCACGAGACCCATGTCCAGCGCCTGCTGCGCATTGTACTGGCGGCAGAGATACCAGATCTCGCGAGCTTTCTTGTGGCCGACTACTCGCGCGAGATAACTCGCGCCATATCCTGCATCGAAGCTCCCAACTCTGGGGCCGGTCTGGCCAAAGATCGCGTTGTCCGCAGCGATTGTCAGATCGCACATCAGGTGAAGCACGTGCCCGCCGCCCACCGCGTAACCGGCAACGACTGCAATGACGGGCTTTGGCAGATACCGAATCTGTTTCTGGACATCGAGAATGTTGAGCCGTGGAATCTTGTCCTGGACGCCGACGTATCCTCCGTCGCCGCGTACTCGCTGATCTCCGCCGGAGCAGAAAGCTTTGTCGCCTTCACCGGTAAGCAGAACAACCCCGGTGCTCATGTCATCCCGCGTGTCGTTGAACGCATCGATGAGCTCCGACACCGTCTCGGGCCGAAATGCATTCCTTACTTCCGGCCGATTGATCGTGATCTTCGTTATGCCTTCATTCGCCGCCCGCTCGTAGCGGATGTCCGTGTATTCCTTGATTGTCTTCCACTCAACGCTCATTCGATCTCCTCAATTGCGGAAAGCCGGCGGATGACGCCGGCCCAGAGCGGAATTTAGTCTACCCGCGCGAACGAGGTGATCTCTCGAACGAGAGCTTCCGGCTGCTCGAGGTGAATCGCGTGCCCGGCGTGTGGAATTATCCGAAGCTGCGCATCCGGAATCGAGTCGGCGAGGCGTTTTCCATGTTCGACGTACTGGCTGTCGAGCTCGCCCGCGAGAATCAGCGTTGGTGTCGTGATCTCTCCCGCGCGACCAGTCACCGGAGCATCGACACCTGCACCTGCTCCGCGCAAACTGTTCGCTAGACCGGTCGCACTGTTGGTAAGACGCTGCGCACGCAGTCTCGCGCGACCTGAATCCGCGAGAGTGCTTTGACTCGACCACATCGGAAGGCTTTCCCACCGCTCGACGAATGCCTCGACTCCATCGCGCTCGATCAGCGCAGCCAGAGTCTCGTCCGCACCGATGCGATGCTGTCGTGCACTCTCATCGTGAATTCCGGATGACGTGCTTTCGAGAATGAGCCCCGAAACCCTGTCGGGATGGGCGATCGCAAAACGAAGTGCGGCACGTCCGCCCATCGAGTATCCAAGGACGCATGACCGCTCCACATCCAGTACATCGAGAACGCGACAGAGATCGTCCGCGAAACGATCGAGAGAGTATCGCGCAGGATCGGCCGGAGCCGACGATTTTCCATGACCGGGAAGATCGATCGCG
>DASROK010000436.1:0-6529 GCA_035646915.1 Gemmatimonadaceae bacterium | reverse complement strand
CTCGAGACGCGCTCGATCGAGGGCTCGGGATGGCGGCCCTCGACCGGCTTAAGGCTGCCTACTCAGCAGCGACGTAGAACTCCGACAACAATTCCCTGGATCGAGATATCGTTCTCGTGAACGTAGATCGGCGCCATGGTCTCGTTCGCCGGCTGAAGGCGTATTCTTCCGTCCTTCTCCCGATACATCTTCTTGACCGTCGCTGAAGTGCCGTCGATAAGGGCAATCACCATCTCTCCATTGTCGGCGGTCTGGCGCTCGTTGACGATTACGAAATCTCCATCGCGGATCTGCTCGTCGATCATGGAGTTTCCGCGGACGCGAAGCACATAGTGATTTCCGCGGCCGCGAACAAAATCATCCGGAACAGAGATCATTTCCTGGCTCTGGATCGCCTCGATCGGCATACCGGCGGCAACGGCTCCCATAAGCGGCAGCTGGAGCGCGCGCGGGTAGACATCGGAGGGAAGCACTTCAATTGCCCGGCTCTCATTGTACTCGCGCTTGATGTATCCCTTGCGCTCGAGGTTGCTCAGATGCTCGTGGACCGTTGCAAGTGAGCTGTACCCGAAGCGATTTGCAATTTCCTCGAAACTCGGCGCGTATCCATTCTCGGCGGAATAGTCCGTGAGGTAGGTGAGTATCTCGCGCTGACGCTTGGTGAGCGACATATCTTTCCCGTGATGAAGAGTCCGTTCCAACGTCTTTCGGCAGCCCGAAGATTTGCCGAATTCAAAGATTAGCCGAACAACTCCCGAAACGCAAGCGGAATCGCGCTGGACGCCACCCACTGGCGTGTTGGGAGCGCTTGTAGAAGGGGCTCGCGTGAGGAGCCTTTCACTGCAACTGAATTGGAGCGTCGACGCTCTGCCGGAAGTCAGGCGGGACATTCCCCGGTTGAGCGCCGCCCTGAACCGAGCCAGCGTGGCTGTCATTGCCGAGATAAAACGCAGCTCTCCGTCGCGCGGCGTCATCAATGCCGGGATCGATTCTGCGGAGCAGGCGCGGCGTTACCAGATGGGCGGCGCAGCCGGAATCTCAGTGCTTACCGAGCCTGCGCGCTTTGGAGGAAGCGACGCCGACATCGCAGATGTCGCGGAAGCGGTGATGCTGCCCGTTCTCAAGAAAGATTTTCACGTAACGGAGGCGCAGATTGCGCACGCTGCGATGACGCGCGCGTCTGCTGCGCTCATAATCGTGCGAGCGGTAAGTCCTGAGGAGCTCATTCATCTTGCGAATGCCGCCAGAAGTGCAGAGCTGGAAATTGTTTTTGAAGTTCGCGATGAGAGAGAGCTCGAGCGGGCGATCGACGCGGGCGCGCGAATGATCGGGGTGAACAACCGGAATCTCGAGACGCTCGAGATAGATCGTAGCACCGTGCCGCGAATCATTCCATTGATTCCCCGCGAGTGCATCGCGATAGCAGAGAGCGGATACTCCACGAAATCGGAAATCGAGGAAGCGGCGAGTGCTGGTGCTGATGCAGTCCTGGTGGGATCATCGCTGTCCGCATCGCAGAATCCTGAAGAAGCTGTGCGGTCGCTATCGTCGGTAGCGCGTCGGGCGCGATAGGAAACGCGAATGACAAAGATCAAGTTCTGCGGCCTTCAGAGATCGTCCGACGCTGCCCATGCAGCGGAAGTTGGCGCGTTTTATGGTGGCGTGATCCTCACAAAGAGCATCCGGCAGGTCACGCCCGGTGACGCTCGAGAGATTTTCAATGCTGCGCCCGAGCTCAAGCGGGTGGGCGTTGTGGGTCGAGAGTCCGTGTCGAGAATTATCCGGTCGGCGGAGCGTGCAGAGCTCGACGTGCTGCAGCTTCATCGTCACCTCTCTGCCGATGAATGTGAACAGCTCCGCGAGGAATTCGATGGAGAGATCTGGGCGGTGCTTGGAATCGATGCAGAGACTTCTGAGCTTTCTGAATCATGGAAATCGATCGCCGACTCAGTGGACGCACTGCTCCTCGACACTAGCGTTCGGGGAAAGTCGGGAGGCACCGGGCGCGCATTCGACTGGGATTCCATCGCATCACGTGCTATCGAGATTGGCCGCGACATTCCAATCGTTCTTGCGGGCGGCCTGAACCCGGATAACGTGGCCCGAGCAATTTCGACATTGCACCCTGCCGTAGTCGACGTATCGTCAGGCGTCGAAACAGCCCCCGGAATCAAGTCACCTGAAATGATGACGGCGTTTGCGCGCGCAGTGGCTTCGGCGTCTATAGTATGACCGGTTTGTCCGGCCATTCACCCGTTCCATGACCTCAACGACACACAACGACCGCTTTGGCGCGTTCGGCGGACGCTACGTCCCCGAGACGCTCATACCTGCACTCGATGAGCTCGAAGCTGCCCTCGATTCCGCGCTGGCGGATCCTGCGTTCATCAAGTCTGTCGACGAGATGCTTTCGACTTACGTCGGCCGCCCATCGCCGCTCAGCACTGCGCCACGGTTCTCAGCGAAGGTTGGTGCCGAAGTTTACCTCAAGCGCGAGGACCTGAATCACACTGGTGCGCACAAGATCAACAACACTGTTGGTCAGGCGCTGCTCGCGCAGCGAATGGGAAAGCGGCGCATCATTGCAGAGACAGGGGCAGGACAACACGGTGTGGCCACCGCGACTGTGTGTGCGCGGTTCGGACTCGATTGCACGGTGTACATGGGAGAAGAAGACATTCGGCGGCAGGCGCTCAATGTCTACAGGATGAAGCTTATGGGCGCGACTGTAGTTCCCGTTACTTCCGGTACGCGCACACTCAAGGACGCGACGAGCGAGGCGATTCGTGACTGGGTCACGAACGTCAACGACAGCTACTACATAATTGGATCAGTTGTCGGTCCGGCGCCCTATCCGCGAATGGTGCGCGAGTTCCAGTCAGTGATCGGGAGAGAAGCGCGCAGCCAGATGCTCGCGGCAACCGGTCATCTGCCGGCGACAATCGTCGCATGCGTTGGCGGCGGGTCAAATGCGATGGGAATCTTTCATCCATTCGAAAAGGATGAAAGCGTAGAGCTGATCGGTGTCGAAGCTGCCGGTCACGGGCTCGAATCAGGCGAGCACTCCGCGTCGCTGATGCGAGGAAGACCCGGTGTTCTGCATGGCTCGCTCAGTTATCTGCTCCAGGATGAAGCAGGCCAGGTGCATCCCGCGCATTCGATCTCCGCGGGTCTCGATTACCCCGGAGTTGGCCCTGAGCACGCATATCTCAAGGAATCGGGCCGTGCGCAGTATGTCGCTGTCACTGACGACGACGCGCTCCGCGGCTTTGCCGCGTTGAGTCGTCTGGAGGGAATCATTCCCGCACTCGAGACATCTCACGCAATCGCGTGGGTGCTGGACAACTCGTCACGCTGGGGAAAAAGCGATGCAGTGCTGATCTGCCTGAGCGGCCGCGGAGACAAGGACATGTCGCAGGTCGCTGACCTGGGGCTTCTCGACTGACCATGAGCCAGCTGCTCCCGGACAAGGATCTCGTTCCCGATGATCCGCCGTTCGACCCGGCGATTGTCTCGGAGCTGCTCACGAACTTCGGGAAGGCAGTGCGCGCGCATCAGCTGTACCTGCCGAACAATCCAATGCACGCGCGAGCCATCGACGCCGCCAAGTCAAGCTTCAGTCTCGTCTGGAGAGAGACGGATTCGCTGACACTTCAAGTCACTGATTCAGATCTCAGGTGGGAAGGCCGTCCGATGCTGGCGGAACCGGCTCGCACATCGGACAGCATCCCGTGGATGTTGTACAAGGATGGATTGCGCGAGCTCGTTTTTCGCAGTGGCTTCGAGGAGAGCGAGCTGCTGGTCCTCCTGACCCTGATGCAGCGCGCAAGACTGGCATCGATAGAAGACGACGATCTTCTCACCCTTTTGTGGGAGCACGACTTCTCGTACCTCGAATACAAATACGTCGAGCTCGGCTCACTGTTCGGTCCTTCCGTCGAGTCGACTCGCGGCGATGTACCAGAAAGAATCGTCGCACCCGAAGAAGTGGAGTCGGAGGTACAGCTTGTCGCGTCGTCATCCGTTGCGCGCATGGACGAATACGATTCGACGCTCTACTTCCTCGACGACCACGAGATTCAGTATCTGCGCGAGGAAGTTCGAAAGGATTTCAGCAGTGACATGCGGCCGCCAGTAGTCGCGTCGCTGCTCGACACATTCGAGCAGGAAACTGATCCCACTGTTCGCGAGGAGATCGCCGGCATACTCGACAATCTCTTCCTGCTTTTTCTTTCGATCACGCAATTCAGGGCCGCGGCATTTCTGATTCGCGAGGCGCGCGTCACCGCCGAGAGAGCGAGCGAGATATTGATTGGCCAGAGGCAGCGGCTTCTTCAGCTTTCCGACCGTCTCAGCGACAGGGAAGTTCTCGCGCAGCTCCTCGAAGCTCTCGAGCACACACCACTGCGTCCGCCGCAGAATGACCTGCACGAGCTCCTTGGCCAGCTCAAGCCGGCGGCACTGGAAACCATTCTTGGCTTTGTGGGAAGAAGCCGCAACAATGAGCTTCGTTCGCTCCTTGAAAGCGCAGCGTCGAAACTTGCGTCTGCACACACTGCCGAGCTTGTGAGGCTGATCTCGAGCGACAACCAGAGTGTCTCGTTCGAAGCGATCCGGCGCGCGGGAGCAATGAAGACAAGCGCTGCAGTATCTGCGCTCGCGGGCGTAATCGAGCGGGCAACACCCGAGATGCGATTGCTCGGCGTGGCTGCTCTGTCGGAGATAGGATCGCCGGGCGCTCTGCAAGTGCTCGAGCGCGCGCTGATGGACGAGGATAGAGACATTCGTGTTGCGACGGTGAAGGTTCTCGGGATGCGGCATCATGTCGCGGCGCTTCGCGGAATCGAGGCGCACATCAAGTCGAAGGAAATCCGGGATACGACACTCGCCGAAAAGATTGCATTCTTCGAAGCGTATGGAATGCTTTGCGGCGATGATGGAGTTTCAATGCTTTCCGACATCCTGAACAACCGCCGCATACTCGGCGGCCGGGAGGACAATGAGCTGAGGGCATGCTCGGCGATGGCGCTTGGCAGAGTCGGAACTGATCAGGCAATGGCGGCACTTGAAAGGGCGCTGAACGATCGCGACGTACTCGTGCGAAATGCAGTCAGCAGGGCCGTTCGTGGTTAGCCCGATCCGCATCGACGACTCGGTACCCGGGATCGATCCGGCGGCTGTTGCGTACATACGAAAGCGCGGACGCGATTTCATCATCGCGCTGTACGGAGCTCTCAGGTCGATTCGTCTTTATCCTGTCGAACATACAGCAGTGCAGAAGAATCTTGCTGATCTCGCTGCGATGGCGGCGGAGATTGCCGAGAGAGAACAGGAGCTGGAGCTCAGGCTCTCGGGCGAATTTCTTTTCATCAACTCGACAAGGCTTCGACTCGATCTCACGAATTACGCCACGTTCGGTTATCTGCTTCGTGTCTGCAGACAGGCAGGAGTAGGCGCGATACGCGTGCATCAGGGAGCAGCTCCGCGCGACTGGCTCGTGCTCCTCTCGCTGCTCGATGCTCAGACGACTGTCGAGCCATCAGAGCGATTCGCTGAAATTGCCGAGCATCTTGGCAAGACCTCGGTCAGTGAAATCGAAATCCTTGCACCGGCTGATGACGAGGATCGTGATCTTTCCGAAGAGGCGAGACAGGCAGCGAACCGTACGTACAACCGGTCCGTAGCGGTCACACGTGAAGTCATCAACTCGGTGCGCATGGGACGTACGCCCAGCATTCGGAAGATCAAGCGTGTGGTGCAGGGAATCGTCGACCAGATTCTCAACGAGGAGACGTCACTGATCGGACTGACTGCAATTCGCGACTACGACGAGTACACGTTCACGCACAGCGTGAACGTGTGCATCTTCGCGGTTGCATTGGGGCGGCGCCTGGGACTGACGAAGTCTCAGCTTTTCGATCTCGGCCTTTCCGCGCTGATGCACGACATTGGGAAATCCAGGGTTCCCCTGGGTGTGCTTCAGAAGTCTGAGCAGCTGAGCGAAGAAGAGTTTCAGCGAATCGCCGATCATCCGTGGCTCGGTGTTCTGACGCTCTTCAATCTGCGCGGCCAGCAGGAGGAAGTTTCGTTCAGGGCGATGACGGTGGCATATGAACATCACATGCGCACTGATTTCACCGGCTATCCCAGGCCCATTCGTCCACGCTCGCTCAGCATGACGAGCAAGATTGTCGCGGTCGTCGATGGGTACGACGCGGCAACCACGCGGCGGGTATATCAGACTGTGCCGTATTCGCCGGCAGCCGTGCTTCAGGAGATGCGCGACAATCCCCGTCGCGGCATGGACCAGATAGTTGTCAAGGCGTTCATCAACCTTCTGGGCATTTATCCGGTAGGCACGCTCGTTGTTCTCGATACGTTCGAGCTTGCAGTTGTAATCGCGTCGAATCCGCGCAGTGATGCACTGTCGCGCCCGATTGTAAGAATTGTCAGTGACGCGCATGGAAATACGCTGCATCCTGCCCCTGAAATCGATCTTGCGCTCCCCGACGGCAACGGCGAGTATCCC
>DASROK010000435.1:0-4320 GCA_035646915.1 Gemmatimonadaceae bacterium | reverse complement strand
ACCTGAATATCCGCCCAGCTTCTGCTTGCGTACGTCCCACAGGTTCACCTGGCGGAGAAGGGCATCGACAACGTCCTTGCGCTCGCGACGGTCGGCGATGCCTTTGAGCAATGCAAAGTGATCGAGAAGATTTTCGGCGCTGACTCTGGGATAAACTCCGAATTCCTGCGGCAGGTAGCCGAGGGTTTTGCGCACTTCATCTTTCTGGCTTAAGACATCTATGTCGCCCAGATTGACACTTCCTTCATCGGCTTCCTGTAGTGTTGCGAGTATTCGCATGAGCGTGGACTTGCCGGCTCCGTTGGGCCCAAGGAGTCCGTACATGCCCACGGGGATCGTGAGATCTACGTTCTTCAGCGCCTGCACGCCGTTAGAATAGGTCTTGGATACGCCCTGAATTCGCAGTTCCATTTGGCTCACGTCCCGGTCACAACCGTTTAAAGTACTCTACGCGGCAAAGTAACTTAGATAGATGTCACTCGCAACACTGTCGCCCTCAATACAAGTCGGTTTCGCTGCGCTGCGTGTAAATCCGCTGCGCACGACTCTCTCTGCACTCGGTGTCATCATCGGTATTGGAGCGATGGTGTCTGTTCTGTCGCTGTCTGATGGAGTCGAGCAGGCCGTGCGATCCCAGCTCGCGAAGGACGGCCGATTGCAATCAATCGGAGTTACTCCCGTAACTGAAGACGTTGTCGACGGACAACGAATTCCGCGTGCGTCGTCAATTTCATTTTTGCCGTCTGATGCTCTTGAGCTGAGCGATGAGCTTGCTGGCACGGGGACCGTATACATGAGTGTTGCCGGGCCGAGCGTCGTTTCGGATTCTGGATCATTGTCCGGAGCTGTTCCGCGAGGTGCTCTCGTTTCGGGAACGCTGGCAAACGGCGCGGAAAGGCAAGGGCTGACGCTCGAGGCGGGACGATTCTTCACAGATGCAGAGGTCGTGAGGCCCGCCAAAGTTGTCGTCGTATCCAGGCAGCTCGCTGATACGGTGTTCGGGAAGAGCGTCACATCACAAGAGCTTGTCGGTCGACCGATTCGCCTCCAGGACTCGGTGTTTCGCATTGTCGGAGTCTGGAAGGCTGAGGTGCCGAATGCCGGAGTGCGTTCCACGCTGTTACGTGCGTACGTTCCCATAACGACAGCCAAAGCAGCAATTGTGCAGGGCAGCGGAGATTTTTCCAGCGGCTTTACGATCAAAGCCAGGCGGATGGAGGATCTTCCAGCGGTGCAAACACGCACCGAAGCGTGGCTTGCGCGCCGTTACGGCGAATGGAAAAAGCAGGCGACTATCTCCAGTTATGCGGAGGAGAGCGCGAAGGTCCGTGACAACATGGTGCTGTTCAAGATTCTGATGTCCGCGATTACCGGAGTGTCGCTCGTCGTTGGCGGAGTGGGAATCATGAATGTTCTGCTCGCGTCGGTGACCGAGAGGACACGCGAGATCGGAGTAAGAAAAGCAACGGGAGCAAAAAACTCTGATCTGCTCGCGCAGTTCCTCGCCGAGTCCGTCGCCATCGCCGGACTCGGCAGCGTGCTCGGGACCATACTCGGCATTGCAGTCGCAGCGATGGTTGCTGCTATCATGCGCGCGAAGACCATGGCTCCTGTTCACGCGGGCTTCTCGATGAGCACTCTTATAGTAGCGGTGTCGGCACCGATCATCGTCGGAATTGCATTCGGTACCTATCCGGCGCTGCGCGCCGCTCGACTGTCACCGATCGACGCAATCCGGCACGAATGACTTACTGAGAACGCAGCTGCTTCTGAACAGAATCCGGGAAAAGAGGGAGATACCGCGCGGCGAGCTGAGGCCTCTTTGTTTTGTAGTAGATGTCGATCAATCGGCGCGCGAAGAGACTTCTATATGAGGCGGAGTGATACCGCGTGCTCATGTCAAACGCTGTCCGAAGCACAGGCTCGGCTTCATCGAGTTTCCTTTCCCGCATGAGGATATCGGTGTAGAGATTGTCGCCGTCGAGAATGTAGACCCAGTTCCCGGCTGCGAGACGCGACCTGTAGACCTCATCGGCCAGGGATTCTGCTTCTTTTATCCGGCCTTTCGCGAGCTGGTGCCGCGCGTACTCCATCAGAACGCGCTCGCGAATGAGGCCCGGCACTTCCTTGTCTCCGCGAATGATATCCATTGCGCGTTCAATGAATTCGCCCGCGGTGGCTGTGTCACCACGCTCTCGTTTGATCGACGCAAGCTGCGCTAGTTGTTGGGCGACGGAGCCGCTGTGCGGTCCGGAGGCACGCTCGAGAACTCTCAGCGCTTCCATTCCGAGCGAATCGGCTTTCGGTTGATTACCCGCAATTCCTTCAGCTCGCGCGGCGTACCACAGGATATCGGCTTTGTCGGCAACATCCCCTGGGATGGAGTCGATCATTGCCAGCGCATGTCTGTAATTCGCGAGAGAGGCCGCCCAAGGGCGGCCCAAAGCTTCACCGACAGCAGTATGATCTACGAGCGCGCTTGCTTTCTCTGTCGAAGGCGCTTTGCTCAATGACGCATAAACCGAAATGGACCGTCCGAGCAGTGTGTCGGCGCTCGCATATCGTCCCTCGAGCACATCGAGAATCCCCGAAAGCCTGAGAAGGCCCGCATAATCCGCGGTGGACTGAGCTCCGCGGCGCTCGAGAATAGCGATTGCCCTTTGCGTTAGGTCTTTCGGTAAGGGACCCCCGCTCAAAACCGCTATCGAAGCGAGGCCCGCAAGCGCTCTTGCAGTTTCTACTCGCGGCTGCCGGGGAAGCTCCTCTGAAATTCGTCGCGCGAACTCGAACTGCACCTTTGCGGCGTGCCAGCGCTGTTGAGTGACGAATGCGCGACCAAGAGCAAGATGAATGTCGACTCGCGCAGAAGGGTCGTTGGCGATTTCATGAGGCAGTCGACTCGCTGCAGAGTCGAGAAGTTGTGAAACACTAGCCGCGGGACCAAGTCTTGGACTGTTTGCAGAGGAACTGAGATCGCCAGCGCCAATCACGCTCTGGAGAAATTCCGAAACTGATCGTGCCCGGTCCGCTTCAAGCCGCGCTTCGCGCGCCTGCCACAAGGTGCTCGCTCCGCCTGCAACAATTGCCAGTACTGCGACGACGGTAACAGCGACAAGAGCGCGCTGTCTCCGAACGAACTTGCCGAGTCGGTACGAAATGGTGTCACGCACTGCAGCGACTGGCAGGCCTTTCAGGTAGTTGGACAGATCGTCCCCGAATTGACGTGCAGTTGCATATCTACGCTCGGGTTCCTTTCTCAGCGCAGTCATCAGAATCGCATCGAGGTCGCCACGCAGCGTTCCGCCAAGCTTTTCGGCGGATTCAATCCGCATCGACTCAGCCGCATCTGCGCTTGCCGAATCACTCGGCAGCTGAGGAAGTACAGTCGACAAAGTTGTTATCGCGCGCTCGAGTGACACATCGTCCAGCTCGAGGGGTTTCACGCCCACAATCAGCCGATACAAGACGACGCCGAGCGAGTAGACATCGGAGGCGGCGGTGATTGGCGCTCCTGTAACCTGCTCAGGACTCGCGTAGCTCACAGTGAGTGGCGCGAACAAGTCGCCAGTTACTTCGGTTCGCGAAGTGTCGAGCAGCTTAGCGATGCCGAAGTCCACGAGCTTCACCACTCCGTCAGGAGTGACGAGAATGTTGCCCGGCTTGATGTCTCGATGAACGACAAGCTGTTGATGCGCGTACTGAACCGCCGAGATTACCTGCAGGAACAGCTCGATCCTTTCGCGGATTCCGACTTTCTGCTCGCGGCAATAAACGTCGATCGGAACGCCGTTGACGAATTCCAGAACGAAGTAGGGAAGACCTTCATCGGTAATTGCGCCGTCGTACAGCGTTGCAATGTTCGGGTGCTGCAGCGCAGCGAGGATTTGTCGTTCCTGTTGGAAGCGCTTGAGTACGGCGTCACTGTCTGCGCCGGTGCGCAGCGTTTTGATCGCGACGCGCTGATCGAACTGCGAGTCTGCTCTGACTGCTTCGTATACCGCGCCCATTCCTCCGCGTCCGATCTCGCGCACGACTCTATATGGGCCGAGCATTCGGCCGGTAAGCGCCGGGGTGCGGGAGATTAGTGAGACGTCGAGTGATTCGACCGACAGAAGCACGGACTTGTCGAGTGGCCCGTTCATCGCGTCGTGTGCCGACAGCATCGATTCGACTTTGCGCCTTATCCGCTCATCCGATTCTGAATGGAGAGCGTTGTGTCGTGTCTGGTGGTCTGCTTCAAACGTTGCAGCGAACAGCTGCTTGACGCGATCCCACTCGATCGAGGTCTCTTTCATTATAAGAAAGGCGCAAACGGCATCG
>DASROK010000434.1:0-3082 GCA_035646915.1 Gemmatimonadaceae bacterium | reverse complement strand
CTCTTTGTCTTTGCGTTCTGCGCGAGCTGATAGAACGAGCTCGCGCAGAACGCAAAGACAAAGGGCCCACCCAATTTGAATTACGTAAGAGGGCGAGTAATCACAGTCACATTCGTCAACAAGACAGTCGACAAGGTCGATGTTGTCGATCAGGCATCAGGTGTCTATCTCGAGGCGAGTGCCAAGGCTCAGCCGGATACCGCAGCGGCTCAACCGCCTGCACGGCGGCGCTCACCATGAGCATCGAATCATTCCCGCCGAGAGTCCGCGAGATCATCAGCAATCTCTCGGGAGACGAGCGGTCGATGGCGATCGCTCTCAGCGCAATCATCCGCGAAGCAGACCTCGGCGGCTCAGCGCCGTTTCACAATGTGGTCATTCGATATCGTGACGAATTCCTGCGCTCATTGCGCGCTGAAGGAAAAGACGCTGAGCGCGAAGCGGGAAGACTTGGCCTCGACGAAGTCGAAGCATATCTCATCGCATCAATTCTTCCGCGACTCAGCGGCGACTCGGTAATCAAGCCGTTCGATCCCGACCAGGAGTCGTCGGATCTTCACGTTCAGCTCACGGAATCTCTCTGGAGAGAGATCTCGCCGCACAAGAGCGAGGTCGGCGAGATTCTCCGGCACACTGGCGAATTCTCAGCGGTCGAAGCGAAACAGCAGAGTCGCGTTGTAATAGGCGGTTCGACTCTGGAAGCGAAGGGACTGCTGAAATCCTATCGGCGTCGGGCAGTGGTGAACGACGTCGCGCTCAAGCTCCAGCAGGGTGAGATCGTCGGGCTGCTCGGACCCAACGGAGCAGGCAAGACGACGACGTTCTACATGATCGTGGGTCTCATCGAGCCGCAGAAAGGAAAAATTTTCTTCGATGGGAAAGACATCACGAACATGCCGATGTTCGAGCGCGCGCGAACGGGAATTGGTTATCTCTCGCAGGAGCCTTCAGTCTTCAGGAAGCTCACGGTCGAAGAGAACATCATGGCCATTCTGGAGACTCTCCCGCTTTCGTCAAACGAGCGCCAGAAGCGGCTGGAGAAACTCCTCGACGAGCTCGGCATCAAGCGGCTCAGGAGAAACAAGGCATATTCGCTCTCCGGCGGCGAGCGCCGCCGGCTGGAGATAACGAGAGCGCTCGTAACCGACCCGAAGTTCATGATGCTGGACGAGCCCTTTGCGGGGGTCGATCCCATCGCTGTCCATGACATCCAGACCATTGTGGCCGGCCTGCGCCACCGGGGAATCGGAGTTCTGATATCGGATCACAATGTCGAGCAGACTCTCGATATCGTGGACCGCGCGTACATTATGTTCGACGGGCAGGTGAAAGTCTCTGGCACTGTTCGTGACTTGGTGTTCAACGACCAGGTGGCCGACATCTATCTCGGACCCACCCTGACGGCCCGGTTGCGTCAGAGATTCTCACAAGTGCGTGGAGTGGCGTCGTGAAGCCAGGAATGAGTCAGTCAACGCAGCTTCGGCAGGAGCTGAAGATCAATCCTCGCCTTTATCAGGCGATGGATCTGCTCTACATGCCGTTGCTCGATCTGCAGCAGCACCTGAAGCAGGAGCTGCTCAATAATCCGTTCCTCGACCTCGTCGAGGCCGAAGAGGAAGACGAGGAAGAACAGACAGAAACCGAGACCACCGAAGAAGCAGCGCCGGAAGAGGAAAAGCGCGGAGACGAAATCGACTGGGAAGAAATTCTCCTCGATGGATTCGATACCGCCGGGGGCCGCCGTGAAGAGCATGAAGAGCGCGAATACTATGAACCGGTAACGGTCGCTACCCGGGATCTGAGCGATCACCTGCGCGATCAGGTGAACCTTCTCGAGCTGAGCCCGCGGGAAACTCTTCTCGCGGATGAGTTTCTCGGAAACATCAACGACGATGGATATCTCGCGACACCTGTGACTGAGATCATCGCGTCGGTGAACGAGATGATCACGCAGGCGGCAGAAGCGGAAGACCGTGACTTTGGCGATCTCCCGCTGTACACGCCGGAAGAAGGCGAAGAGATGCTGAAGAAAGTTCAGGATCTCGATCCGCCGGGTGTGGGAGCCCGCGACCTGCGTGAATGCCTCATGCTTCAGCTCGATGAAGCGGGCATGAGCCAGTCAGTACCGTATCGACTGGTGCGCGACTGCTTCGAGGAGCTCATCGCACACCGGTGGAGCGAGATCTCGAAGAGATTCGGCATCAGCGCCGGTGACGTGCAGAAAGCAGCGGATGAGATCGCGAAGCTCGATCCAAAACCAGGCTTGCGGTTCAGGTCGGGTGACGAGAACTACATCATTCCGGACCTGATAGTCGACAAGATCGACGGGCAGTATCACGTTTTCCTCAATGACGCGAACCTGCCGCGTTTACGGCTCAGCAAGGCGTACCAGGAGATTGCGCGCGACAAGAAGAAGTTCGAGGGAGAGAACAAGGAGTTCATCTCGAACAAGCTGAATTCCGCGAACTGGATGATCCAGGCGATCGAGCAGCGAAGGCAGACGATGCTCAAGGTGATGAACTACATCGTCGACCGTCAGCGGGAATTCTTCGAGAAAGGCGTGCAGTACCTGAAGCCGCTCACTCTTCGCGAAGTCGCCGAAGTGATCAACATGCACGAGTCGACTGTGAGCCGGGTGACGAACGAGAAATTCGTTCAGACGCCGCGGGGTGTTCTTCCGCTCAAGTTCTTTTTCTCATCGGGACTCGCTACTGCTGAAGGTGACGACGTGTCAGCGCGTGGAATCAAGGCGCAGCTGCAGAAGCTGGTACAGGAAGAAGATCCGAAGCATCCACTCACCGATCAGGCGATTGTCAACATTCTCAGGGAGAGTGGAGTTCAGATCGCACGCCGTACCGTTGCGAAGTATCGGGATCAGCTTGGCGTGCTGTCAGCGAGGATGCGAAAGAGGATATGACCTCAGCTCCGGCCGAAGCCGTGGCGATTGCAAGTCCTGATCAGGCGCAGATGCCCGAACACTCACGAGTCCTCGTGAGTGTTCTCGTTCCAGCGAAGGATGAAGCGGAGAACCTGCCGCTGTTCATGGAAGAAGCTGCGAAAGCGTTTGCACATGCGCCGGGAC
>DASROK010000433.1:0-9984 GCA_035646915.1 Gemmatimonadaceae bacterium | reverse complement strand
GTTTTATTCGAGGTGATCCCCGGACGATGATGTCCGGGAATCGTGACTCTAGCGAACCGCGTCAGGAAGTTCGTCTTCGCGCAGAAAGCGCTGCCCATCTGGCCATTATTTCCTTGTATTGCTCTCTGGCCTTCTCGACAGCAGCAAGCTGGCGCGCGGTCGGAGCAACGTCCGCTGCCTGCAGCGACATGGCTGCCGCAAGAAGCGTAGACTGCGCAGTCTGAAGGTTGGGTGGGCCCACAGGCGCGGCGCCAAAACCGCGTCGCCCCGCACCGCGGGAAGACGGCGGAGCGACCGAATCGATCGCAGCCTTGAGCCCTGCATCACCGGGACCGGCGAGAGCATCTGACATCCTGCGCGCATCGACGTACGCTGAATGCACAGCGACTGCTGCGTCGTACATCTCGCGCGACAGTGTCCCGGTTCTCGCAATCGCCGAGGCAGGTGTCTTGACGCGTGGATCGAGTACCAGCTTGAGCGGCTGACTCGATGTCACACTATCGGCAGTCAACCGAACAGTGTATGAACCCGGCGGCGCAAACGGCGCGACGGCTGCGAAGTAAGTGCGATGAGGAACCGCATTCCCCTCCGATTCACTCAGCGTTCCGTCGATTGGATCGTACCGCATATCCCAGATGAAACGGTGCATGCCCTGAGTTGCAGTGAGCGCGATGTTTGGGGCAGCCCAGTACAACGGCACCGAACAGTGTGCCGCATTCGGATTTCGCTGGCATACTCTGTTGTAAGCTTCGGGCTCGAGCGCAGGATCGGGCGCGAGCACGGGATCAGTGCTCGAATACCTGCGAATCACTTTTCCCGCAGCGTCGAGAATCTCGAGCTTCACATTGCTCGCGTTCGATGCGAGGTAATAGTTGAGGATAGCACCAGGAGGAGGATTCTCGCCTGCCGGAACCTCGGGCGGCCAGGGTGTCGGATCGTTGTTGGCGAACCGCATGCGAATCGCTGTGGCCGGCTTCACGAGAAACGATGTCTTCGTATCGCGCGCAGTCGCCATCGCGCGGAGGGGCGTTACATCGTCGAGAATCCAGAATCCCCTGCCGTGAGTCCCGGCGACGAGATCCGAGCACATGCAGATCGAATCATCCTTGAGCTGAAGATCGCGCACTGATATCGCCGGCATGTTGATGCGGAGCGACTGCCAGTGATCGCCGTCATCATATGAGACCCATACCTGGGTGTCAGTACTACCATATAGTAGTCCCTTCACCCTGGGATCTTCGCGAATCGAGTTCGCCACGGCGCCCGGAGCAATTCCGGTGTTGATCTCGGTCCACGTTTTCCCGCCGTCGTGTGTACGCCAGAAATGCGGATTCATGTCGTGCACGCGCATCGTATTCGCAGCAGCGTATGCAGTGCCGTTGTCGAAGTGTCCGGCTTCGATGTTGAAGATTCTGGTCCACGGCTTGATTTGAGGCGGAGTGACGTTCGTCCATTTTGCGCCGCCATCAGTCGTCACCTGAATGTTCCCGTCATCAGTGCCGGCCCAGATGATTCCCGCGCTCCTGGGAGATGCTGACAGCGCGGTGATTGCCCCTGCAGGAGCGGGCTTCACGTCACTTGCGTACTTGCCTGTATTTGCAGGCACTTCCCACGTTTGTCGCGTGAGGTCGGGACTGATTCGCGTCCAGCTTCGACCGCCGTTGGTTGTCTTCCACACCGCGTTCGAGGCGTAAAACATCGTCTTCGAGTTGAGCGGCGACCACACCACTGGCATCGTACGCACGTTCCTGTTGTAACTCTCGCCGTTTGGACCTTTCTCACTCATGTCCGGTCCAACGAAAGCAGTCTGCGATGTTTCCCGATCGTACAACGAGACATTCGTCCGCGCGCTCGCATAAACCTTGTCGGGGTCATCAGGATCAGAGGCAGCGACGCCATACTCCTGGATGTTCACCGGATGCCAGTCGTGGAAAGTGATCTCACCATCCGGGGACCAGCTCTCGACGCACGCAGATCCCGAATCCTGCTGTCCGCTGCACACGCGATAGGGAAACGCATTGTCGACAGAGACGTGATACATCGCTGCGGTTGGCTGTGTATACCAGCTGCTCCATGACAATCCGCGATTCGAAGAAACAGTTCCGCCCTGATCCGAAATCGCGACCAGAATGTCGGGATTGTCAGGGTTGATCCAGATGCGCTGATAATCATCGCCGCCCGGCGAGCCTCGCACCGCTGACCACGTCATCCCGCCGTCCTCGGACCGCCACATTACGACCGACGCCGTGTAGATGATGTTTTCGTTCTTCGGGTCCACAACAATCGGCGGAAGATCTCCGCCGCCGATTCGGGCCATCGGCCGCGCATCGGGAGTTCCACCCGGCGGAATTACCTGAGCCCAATGCTCACCAGCATCAGTGCTCTTGTAAAGATTCACCACTCCCGTCACGCTGTTCGTCGGAGTTGCTGTCGCGACAGTCGCGTAGAGCACTTTGGTATTGGACGGCGCAATCGCAAGATTTGCCTCGATGACGTTCTTGAGGCCGTCGGTAAGCTGCCTCCATGTCTTGCCGCCATCGGTGGACTTGTACACACCACCACCCGTCCCACCGAAGCCCTGTCCTTCTATGAAACTCTGCTGCTGCTGCCACAGTGCGGCGTACACGGTGTTCGGATTATCCGGATCGATGCGCACGTCGTTCGCGCTCGTGTATTCGTCCTTGTAGAGAACTTTTTCGAACGTCTGCCCGCCGTTGGTCGAGCGGAATATTCCGCGCTCCTCGTTTTGCCCATAGGGATGGCCGAGCGCAGCGACGAAAAGTCTGTCGGGATTCTTTGGATCGACATCGATGTACGCGATCATCTGCGTATCGCGCAGGCCGAGGTGCGTCCATGTTTTGCCGGCGTCGGTGGATTTGTATATGCCGTCGCCGGTTGCGAGATCCGGACGAATTATTCCAGCGCCAGTTCCTACATAAATGGTGTTGGGTGCAGAAGGCGGTATGGCGATCGCGCCAATGGAACCGGTGGACTGCTCATCGAACAGCGGAATCCAGTTTGCGCCGTAGTCAGTCGATCTCCAGACGCCACCGTTGTCGAATGTGATGTAGAAGAGATTTGGCTGCGACGGGACACCTGTCGCCGCACGCCCGCGACCTCCCCGATACGGACCGATGTGCCGCCAGTGCATTTCCTGCGAAAGACTGACGAGCGCCTGAGCGTTGGCTTCAACAGCGAGTGAAGCCATGGCGAGAAAAAGTATCGAGCGGGCAGCGACTACACGCACGTTTGGCTCCTTACAGTTTGAGATTCCGGAATTCAAGATATCGGAGTGGTGGTGACTTCGCATTCGGGCGTAGTTTAGTGATGAGCCGATCACCCACGAGGAAAGCAAAGCCATGTCTTCCATCATCCATTCGCAGACAGCAGAGATTCCCGCCAACATGACGACCACCGGTTTCGACGTCGCCGGATTCAAAATCGTGGATAATCTGGGAGTGGTACGTGGAGTTGTTGTTCGATCCCGGTCGGTTTTGGGGACAATTGGTGCGGGCTTCCAGACAATACTGGGCGGCAACATCTCGCTCTTTACCGAGCTCGCTGAACGAACTCGCAAGCAGGCATTCGACACAATGCTGGTTCAGGCGCACAAGGCCGGAGCCGATGCAGTGATAGGCATTCGATATGACGCGAACGAAATAATGAAAGGCGTGACAGAAGTCCTGTGCTACGGCACAGCAGTCCGCGTGGAGCCGCTGGAGGGGTGAGTTACCGGGGCATCGCCACATAGCGAGGCGATGCCGCGCAGGTCTGGCGGAAATTGCGAATGACTTCGCGGCGAAGTACCATACCCCAATCCCGCGAATCATCCGCCGACCCAATGACGACATTCGAGGAACAGCTAAAAGAGGCTCTGTCCAGCACCTACGACATCGAGCGCGAGCTCGGTGGCGGAGGAATGAGCCGCGTGTTCGTTGCGACAGACAAGTCGCTGGGGCGAAAGGTGGTCGTCAAGGTTCTTTCACCAGAGCTGACCGCAGAAGTAAATCGCGGGCGTTTCCGCCGGGAAATACAGGTCGCCGCACAGCTTCAGCATCCTCACATCGTCACCTTGTTCTCCGCCGGCGAATATGGCGACCTCGTGTACTACACGATGCCTTTCATAAAAGGGGAATCGCTCAAGTCTGCGCTTGAAAAGAATGGATCGCTGTCTGTGCCTGAAGTCGTGCGCGTGCTCTACGACGTTGTCGACGCTCTCTCGTACGCGCACGAAAACGGCGTTGTCCATCGCGACATAAAGCCTGCCAACATTCTTCGATCCGGCTCGCATTTCCTGGTCACGGATTTCGGTGTTGCGAAGGCGCTCAACGCTGCCATGCAGTCCGGCCAGATGACTTCGACGGGAATGGCGGTGGGCACACCGTCGTACATGGCGCCGGAACAACTCGCCGGTGATCCGAGCGCCGATCATCGCATCGACATATATGCCGTGGGGCTGCTCGCTTACGAGCTGCTGACTGGGAAATCTCCATTTGCGGCTCCTACTGCGAAGGGAGTTCTCGCGGCCGTCCTGACCCGTGACCCGAAGCCACTGATCGAGGTGCGGCCTGATGTGCCGCCGTCACTGTCGGCAATGGTGATGAGCTGCCTCTCGAAAGAACCGGAGGGCCGGCCCGATACCGCTCTCGACATGATCGCCGCGCTCGACATGTTCTCGACCGCATCGGGAGAGATCAGAACCCGCGAACACAGAGTTCCAGCCACGCCGGCGACACCTCTGACTAATCCCGTCGTATCCGCGGGTGATCCCGCCGTCTCTGGTCAGACAGCGGTTCCCATCGCGGTTCCCAGCGGGGAGCTGGCAGCGGTGACCGGCGAGCACATGGTTTCCACTGGAGGTACGACAGCCTCCGACGGAATTCCCACGTATGCGGCGACACCACCGCGAAAGAATTCGAAGCTGCTGCTCGGGACGGTCGCCTTGCTGGTTACAGTCGGTGCTGCTGCTGCATTTCTGTTTTCGCAGCGTGCAGATGAGACAGTTTCAGCTGGTAACGTGCTAGCAGTCGGCGCTCCTGTCGCTGACACAACAACTGACACTGCAGCCCAGGCGCAGCAACCTCCGCAGGCAGCAGCTCCGGAAAGTGTGGCAACAGTCGCTGTTGTCGATTCACAGGCCAGGAAAGACTCAGCAAGAAAGCGTGCGCAGGCTGCAAGACTTGCCGCCGCCGCGGCGAAGGCGGACTCGCAGAAGCAAACCGAACAGAAGGGGACGCAGGACAACACTAAACTGGTAGCCGCCCGGAGAGCTGTCGGGAACCTGCTCGCAGATGCGAATGCGCGAGCCGCATTCGAGCGCGGCGCAACCCGCAGAGGCGGCCCACTCGGCACTCGAAGAAAGGGTGATCTGCAGACGCAGATCGACGCGCTTCAGCCTTTTCTTTCGAGCGCCGGCCTTACGTACGACGACTTCAAGCGCGTCGCTCAGGAATCGGGCTTCACCCTCTTCGATGAGTTCGGACGAATGCGCCCTGCGGCGATGCAGAGGTTTGCAGCAGGCATCAACTGATTCCCACGTAGAAGCGCCGGCCGCAATCGGGCGGCGAAAGTAAACGACTTCAAGCCTTTTCGCGGATCGCGTTGTCCAATATCCGCTCGCGCAAGAGCCATCCATTGATGGCCTTTGCTGCGTCAAAGGCATCGGTTCCCACATTCCGTCTTCTCCCAATGCGTTTTGCTGTTCTCGCCGCGTCTTTGCTCATAGTCATGTCGGCTTCCAATGTGAGCGCGCAGGGGACACCGGCCCCCGGTGAGATTCGCGGCAGCCTCACTGATTCAGCGAGTGGTCAGGCCGTAACGCGGGGATCGATCACGATTCGGAGACAGCGGGATACAAGCTTCGTGAGTGGGACCTTGCCCAGGCAAGACGGGACATTCCGTGTTGATGGGTTGACACCCGGCCAATACGTCCTGCGATTCCGCGCTGTCGGATTTGCACCGGTGACGAGGAACGATCTGGTCGTCACGGTCGAAAAACCAATCGTGGACATTGGAACACTGAAGCTCAGCATCGTTGCGACAAAGCTGAGCGATCAGGAAATCACTGCCGAGCGCGACGAGGAAGTGCTCTCACCCGACCGCAATGTCTACAGCACTAAGAACATGACTACCGCTGCCGGGGGCACGGCGATCGACGTGCTTCGCAACATTCCACTTGTCGAAGTCGACCAAACGAATCGAGTGAGTCTTCGCAACAACGGTAATGTTGTCGTTCAGATCAACGGACGCTCCACTCCGCTTAAGGGTGAACAGCTGGGCCAGTTTCTCGCTCAGCTTCCTTCGACAATGGTGAAGACTGTGGAGGTCGCGACAAATCCGTCAGCGAAGGACGACCCGGAAGGAACTGCCGGCATCATCAACATCATCCTCAAACAGGACGTCGAGCTTGGCCTGAGTGGCGGCATCAATGCTGGAACTGCAACAACAGGTCAGACGAACCTCAGCGGAAACGTCGGGAAGCAGCAGGGGAAATTCACCGGTTTCATTTCCGGAAGCTTGTATCGGGATCATCGCTATTCATCCGGCACCATTTCGCGGACGATTTGAAGGGAGCAGCCGGTCGTTCTACACGAATATGGATCGCGATCGCGTCGTGACCGGCGCGTTCAACCAGTTCAACCAGAGCGCATCCACGTATTTGTCGCAGGACTATGATCTTGCATTTCGCCGGCAGGGAAAGCCGAACACACCGCAGCTCACTGCAGAGATCGAATACGCAAACAACTACAACGAGAACAATCTCGATCTTTCCGGAGTGGTGCTGCAATCAGATTCCTCGACGCCTTCATCGATCCTCGCCGAAAGAGACCACACACTCGGCCGCAATCCATATCTAAACGCGAAGCTCGATTATTCACTTCCGATAAACCGAAACACAAAGTTCGAGACGGGATCAAAGGCAATCTGGCGCAGGACCAGGAACGATTTCACTGCGTCGTATGAGGATACGGCATCGGGCGTTTTCGAAGTGAATCCCGACCGCGCGACGGGAATCGATTATCGCGAGAATATCGTGAGCGTGTACGGTTTGTACTCACAGCGAATTGCAAAGACTCAGCTCCAAACCGGGCTGCGCATTGAAGATGCGAATACGCACTTCGTGGTGAAATCATTGTCTCAGACATTCGACAGGGAATACTGGAGCTTTTATCCGAGCATGGTGCTGTCGTACAACTTCAGCGACCTGCGTCAGGCGAAAGTCAGTTATTCCCGCCGGGTGAGCCGGCCTGATCCGTATCAGCTGAGTCCGATTGTATCCAAGCAGGACAACCGGAACATATTCCACGGGAACCCCAACCTCGGCGCCGAGTACGCAAACTCCTACGACCTCTCTCTGCAGGAAGGCCGCAAGTGGGGATCGATTCAGCTCAATACGTATCTGCGTATGACTGACCACGCAGTGCGGAGCATACAAACTATCGACTCGAGCGGTGTGACAGTGCGCACGTTCGAGAATCTTGCGAATACAATGACGGTTGGCGGCGACCTGAATGTGAACTATCGGCGGGGGCCGCTTCAGCTTTACGTGAATGGAAGCGCGGGGCGCTACAAGAGCGATGCGTCGAATCTCTCGAGAAACATTTCAGCTCAGGACATAGTATGGTCGACGCGCATGAACGGAACATGGAAGTTCTCGTCGCTTTTCGATGTTCAGGTATTCGCCAACTATCGCGCGCCCTTCAAAACTGAAGGCGGGTCGCTGCGTGCCAATGCGAATATCGCCGGATCCCTGCGATACAAAGTCTGGGGAGACAAGGGGAACATCTCGCTGCGCATTGCGGATCCGTTCAAGCTGCAGAAGTCTGGCTATCGGACTGCGAATGGCAGCCTTCTCGAGTCGAGTGAAAGGTACAACGGGTCCCGCGCAGTGTATCTGACGGTGAACCGCAACTTCGGCCAGGCCCTGCGACTGCGTCCCAAGAATGATCCGGAGATTCCTCAGGTTGGTCCCCCGGGGTCCTGAGCATCTCTTACGTGCTGATCGACCTGCGGCGCCAGGTTCTCCAGAGCGCGTACGCAGCCATGATGAGGCAGAAGACCCCGAGGGTGCCGACGGCATAGAGATCCCAGACGAAAAAAAATCCTTCGCTCGTGCTGGCGATTCCCAGGTAGCTCTTCCCTCTCATGTGAAGAAAGGGCATTGCTGCTGCAAAGAGTCCGCCCAGCAGCATTACGACGTAGCCCGTGGTTCGCTCCGATAACGCGAGCGTTCCCAGAAGCCACACAACGAAGATGAATACGCCGTTCGCGTTGTTGGGATTCGGCGGCGATATCCCGCGTATGATGTCGTCGGTTACGTGCAGGGACATGAGCACGATTGCGAGTAGTGATGCGATGATTAATGACTTCTGCTTGACTGGGTCGAGGGCTGGCATGACAGTCTCCTGGCTTGAGGGTATTTTCGCCTGCGATGAGAACACAAAGCTGGTGAAGCAATGAGCAGCGAGACTTCAATCCTCGTCGAAGCCTGCGTCGAATCAGTGGCATCGTCTATCGCCGCCGAGCGCGGCGGAGCTCAAAGGCTGGAATTGTGCGACACACTGTTCAACGGTGGGACAACGCCCAGTGCGCCAATGATTGCGGCGTGCAAGGCGGCTGTTTCGATTCCAGTCTACGTGATGATTCGTCCCCGGGGAGGTGAATTCGTCTATTCCGATGATGAGCGCGATGTGATGCGGGGCGACATTAGTGTCGCCCGCGAGCTTGGCGCAGATGGAATCGTTACAGGAGGTCTTCTTCACGATGGCACGATCGATCTCGAGCTCGTGAAGTATCTGGTCGGAGCAGCGCAGGATATGCCGGTGACATTCCATCGTGCATTCGACTCCACACCCAATCTCGAATTATCACTCGATTCACTAGCTGACGCTGGTGTTTCACGAGTGCTCACGTCAGGCGGTGCGCCCACTGCAGCAGAGGGCGCAACCGTGCTTGCGGATCTCGTCCGTCGCGCCGGCTCACGCCTCATCATCATGGCAGGCGGTGCCATTCGCGAGAACAATGTGCGCGATGTCGTGAAGACCTCCGGAGTGCGGGAGGTTCACCGCCGGCTCACCGATGAAGAGGACATGCGAAGCTTTGTGCGGACCGTGAGCGCGTTGACAGACGTCCGTTGAATCTGCGCACTCACCGTTTGCACGTTGTCGGCAGCTCAAGGCTTGAGCGTTCGCGCGGTCAATCCACCGCGCCGCTCACGATCGATTGCGTGCTGCGCAACTAATCGCCCTAGAGCCAGGCCTCCATCGTTGTCGAACCGATAGTGAATGCCTCCGTACAGGCGTGACATTGCCTGCTCCTCGGCGGTCGCGGTGAACTGCGCGCGCTCCGCGGGGAAAAAGTGAACGAGAACCCGCTCGAACGCCCCTGCACTGCAGGCATGACCTGATGGAAACGACGGAAAGTTCGGGAGCTGAATACTGTCAGCGAGCGCGAGAGCCGTGTCGGCTTGTGAGGGACGAATGCTCCAGTAGTGATACTTCGCTTCGAAGCACGCAATGATTGCGTCCGTTGCAGCGACGTTCAGTACTGCGAGCACGCGCGCTGCATCGAGCTCGGGCATGCGATGTCTTCGAATCGCGTCGGACGCTTTTTCGTTCCAGACCGTCCACGGGTCTCCCGAATTCCACTTCTGCGCAACCGCTGTCTGTTCGCGCGTTCTTTCTTTAGCGACGCGTTGAACTTCCGCCAGTGCTGCGTTCCACGCTGGTGAGCCAAACGCAGGCGGGGGTGCGGGCCGGAATTCAGAAGCCGAGTCGAGCAGCCATCCTCGAGCGGTCGCGAGATTGATTCCGATCGGCGGGAGGCCGGGTGCGCTGTACCACATTCCCGGACCTTTGGGGATCGTGCCGTTCCATGCTGCGAACATGCTGAGTTTTGGCGCTGCAGCGATCACGCGCCGTGCGACGTCATCGCCCAGTTTTTTCGCCGCCAGAGTCTTCTCTGTGTCTCCGGCCCGGCCGATGT
>DASROK010000432.1:0-2794 GCA_035646915.1 Gemmatimonadaceae bacterium | reverse complement strand
GTCATGTGCCTGCCCCCCAGGATGTGCAGATGCAGATGGTCCACTGTCTGCCCGCCGTCCGACCCGGTGTTGGCAACCACGCGGTAACCTTTTTCCAGGCCTTCCGACCGAGCTACTGACGCGGCAAAGGAAAGAAGGTCTCCAAGCATCCCGGGATCGTCCGCCGCGGCGAGCGATGCTACATGTGCCCGGGGAATCACGAGAATGTGCGTCGGGGCCTGCGGGTTGAGATCACGAAACGCATACATGCTCTCAGATTCGGCGACTCTTGTCGAAGGAATCTCGCCACGCGAAATCCGGCAGAAGATGCAGTCGTCGGCCATCAGCTTCCCTCGATTTGATTTGCTTCCGCTGAAACAGCTCCAAGCATTGCGCGCGCAATCGCGAGAGCTGCGATTCCTGCCGTTTCAAAACGGAGAATTCCGCCAACCAGCGACACGGGAGTGAATCCACCCTCGACCATTGCGTCGCGCTCGCGCGGATCGAGCCCTCCCTCAGGACCAAGCGCGATCGAGACAGGACCATTCAAGTCGAGAGACAGCAGCGAGGCATCGGCTCCAGCATCGAGCAGCACCCGCGTTCCATCGGGCGCGGCAGCAATCGCTCGCTCGAGATTAGCTGCCGGAAAAATCTCCGGAAGCCATCCGCCGTCGGATTGAGTCAGCGCAGAAATCATCCTGCCTTTCAGTCGCGACTGGAAAGCAGGCCCATCGCCGGCAGGGCCAACGCTGCGAGATCGCCTCCACATCACAGGACGCCAGCTCGTTGCACCAAGCTCCGTCACTTTTTCCGCGAGATACAGCATGCGATCGCGATCGGCCACTGGAACAAGCATGTGCACTGGCGGCAGGGCCGTGATCTCCCACGTCTCCGTCACATCCACCGTGAGCGATCTCTTTGCAACACGCGCAAGTATTCCGCGTGCAGCGTTGCCACGACCATCGCGCAGCTCGACCGATTCACCACTGCCAATGCGAATGACACGCGCGTGTTGCGCGGCATCATCTCCCAGCGTTACTGACGAGCCGGGAATGAATTCGTCGGGCGAAAAAAAAGTTACGGCTGCCGCGCGATCAGTACGCTCCACCAGCCTTCCTCCAGATCCTCTGACTCGACGTTCAGGCCATTGCGAAGAATTGCGTCCTTCATCATGCCGCGCTCTTCCTCCAGTATTCCGGAAAGAATTGCGCGTCCCTCCTGCGTGAGAGATTCGCGAATCAACGGCAGAAGCTCAAGCAGCACGGAAGAAATGATGTTCGCAAGCACCAGCCCGACCGGAGCTGTCAGTGGCAGCAAAATGGCTGCATCACCCTGAATCACTCGCACAGTGTGAGAGACTCCATTTCGCGCGACGTTCTCCTCTGCATTCCCGATGGCATCCTGATCGAGCTCGATCGCAGCAACGCGTTCGGCTCCCAGCTTTGCCGCGCAGATTGCGAGCACCGCGCTTCCTGCACCAAGGTCCGCCACGATTGCAGGCATTGAATCGAGTGTCTGCATCAGACGGACTACGCCGCGGGTGGTCGCATGCTCGCCCGTGCCAAACGCCATCGCAGGATCGATGATCACCGTCATCGCGCCAGGCTCCGCCGCAATCCACGGGGGAGATATCGTCAGCTGCCCAAGGTGGTGGGCAGATACGGATGCTCTCCATTGAGACCAGTCCGCATCCGGCGCCGGCGCAGACGAGAATACCGCTTTCACATCTGCCGATCGTATGGCGTCTTCAACCGCAGTCAGATCAGTGCCCGGAGGAAAGTGCGTTATGACGGTCGAGCCTTGCTCCTGAACTCCCTGCGCACCGGCGGCAAAGAGAGCGTCGATCACCGGCTGGGCTTGTCCTGACGGCTCGACTTTAACCGCGAGCCACCCTTCGCTCACGCTCCGAGTGACTCTTTGATCCTTGACCAGAAACTTTTTTCGCGGCGCTGAAGGGGCGCAGTCTGAATTTCGCCGAGGCGCTTGATGATTGTCTCTTCTTCAGCGGTGAGCTCTTCAGGCGTATAGAGCTGCAGGCGCACGTGCAGATCTCCAATGCCCGATGCGTTCACACGCGGCAGTCCCCGGCCCTTGAGATGAAAGACCTGTCCGCTTTCAGTATGCGGCGGAACATGAAGCGTGACACTCGCGCTCACCGTCGGAACATCCACGTCGGAGCCAAAGACAAGCTGCGCGTAAGTGACGAGCACCTCGCAGTAAAGGTCCTCGCCATCGCGCTCGAAACGCGGATCTTCCTCGACCTCGAATACCACGAGAATGTCGCCGCGCCCGCCGCCCCGCGGACCGACATTTCCTGCACCGCGCATGGTCATGTACTGACCAGTCGCAACTCCGGCAGGAACCTTCACGATCACTTCTTCCTCCTGCCGTACCCGACCCTCGCCTCGACATTTCTTGCAGGGCGAGGTGATAATCGTGCCTTCCCCTGCGCATGTAGGGCACGGCGTGACACTCATGACCTGGCCGAAGAATGATTTCTGCGCGCGCCGGACTTCACCGGCCCCAGCGCACGTCGTGCAGCGCTGCGCGCTGGTTCCCGGCTCAGCGCCACTCCCCTGACATTTGTCGCAGCTCGTGAGGAGCTTCACCATCACCTTCTTCTCGACGCCGGTTTCAACCTCAGCGAGCTTTAGGGGCATCGTGATCCGGATATCCGATCCCGTGCGCGGGCCGGTTTGTCCTCTGCCTCCTGCACTTCCGAAGAGATCTCCAAAGCCCGTCATGCCGCCCAGGTCCCGCATGAAGATCGAGAGAGCTTCGGCAAGATCGACGTGATGATATCCACCCGCGCCGC
>DASROK010000431.1:0-2321 GCA_035646915.1 Gemmatimonadaceae bacterium | reverse complement strand
CGATCACGATGTCGCACGCAATTGCGAGATTCGCTCCCGCTCCGGCCGCGACTCCGTTCACCGCGCAGACAACCGGCATATCGAGCTTTCGAAGCGCGAGTATGACGGGATTCCACGTCTGTCTGACAATTGTGCCGAGGTCGAGCTTGCCCGCGCCTTCGAGCGGTACAGCGGATAGGTCCTGACCAGCGCAGAATCCACGTCCTGCACCTGTGAGCAGCAGCGCGCGCACCGACTTCTCCGCTCTCGCAACGTCGAGTGCCTTGTGAAGCTCCTGCGCCATCTCGAGGTTGAAGCTGTTGAGAACATCAGGGCGATTGAGCGTGATCTTCATCACGCCCTGATCGAAATCTGTGAGAATGAAATTCCAGGACATAGAGAGTCTGGTATTAGTGAGACTTGAAGTCCTGCACGAGATCCCGAGTCTTCATGAGGATGCTTCCCTTGTCATCTCCCCGAGCTTGACAACAGTTCGCCAGTTACGGGTTGTCACCGGCGAGCCAACAAGACGATCGAACAATCCCGGTGCGAGCTTCGAGTTTGCGACGCCGTCCGTGAAATGAATCCACAGTGCATCACCAACAAGCTCGAGGCGTTCGCCGCGCACTGCCCGCTCACGAAGACCTGCGAGTGCCCCAGCATTCGGTTTTTTCTTCGACAACGCAAGCATTACTGCATTCGGCGCTGTTGCCGACGCTTCCGGAAAGGGATTGCCTGTGATGTAAGCCGGCCACTCGGATGCGCGCCGCACTATTACAGGAATCGAGAGCTTGAACTTCTTTTCGATCAAAGTCTCAAGCTGCTTCTCGATTTCCTGAGTTGATCCGGCCGCACTGACCACGAGATTGCCGCTCTGGATATATGTCTCCACTTCGGTCATGCCGTTCTTCGAGCAGAGTGTTCTAAGGTCCGCCATCGGCACCTTATTCCGCCCCGTAACATTGATCCCGCGTAGCAGCGCGATGAATTTCCGACCAGGCCCGCTCATGACTGGGAAACTATCACGAAAAGGCCCAGTATTGACATACGAAACCCTTCGTAGTAATAATCTACGAAGACCTTCGTAGAACGATATGACTACTCCGATCCCGTCGAACGCTGAGCTCGAGATTCTCCGCATCCTCTGGAGGCGCGGGCCTTCGACTGTTCGCGACGTCCACGATGAGCTGAAGGGCGAGCGGGACGTGGGCTACACCACAGTTCTCAAGATCATGCAGGTAATGGCTGAGAAGAAGCTCGTCACCCGCGATGAATCGGAGAGATCCCATGTGTACAATCCGGCCGTCGAAGAAAAATCCGTAAAGCGCCGGCTGGTGTCTGAATTACTGGACAAGGCGTTCGACGGATCGGCAGCGCAGCTCGTAATGCAGGCCCTGTCCGACAAGCGCGCCTCTCCCGAAGATCTCAGGAAAATCAGAAAACTGCTGGACGAGAGCTCGAGGAAACCCTTATGACAATGAGACTCGTTGGCTGGGCGATCATCCATTCCCTCTGGCAGGGCGGAGTGATTGCGCTTGTGACCACCGGCCTTCTTGCTGCCGCGCGGCAAGCGAAGCCCGTGGTTCGGTACGCAATTTCACTTGGCGCCCTGGTGATGATGGTCGTGCTGCCGATTGTATCAGCTGCAGTCAGCACATCGATTCCCGAAAGCGACACAGCTTCGACGTCGAGTTCTTCTTTCAGCCTTTCACAGCCTGCTGCTTCGTCATCACCGACGCAGTCTTCGTCGCCGAGCTCGACTGTCTCCAACACTTCCGTTGTAGAGAACTTGAGTATTCCGACTCGAAGCGATCCAGTGGTTCTTCCCGAAACTGTCAGACACTACGGAGACCTTGCCCTTCCCTGGCTCGTAACAGCCTGGATACTCGGACTTTTCGTCTCGTCGGCAAGACTCATTGGCGGATTTGCAAAAACGCGGAAGATTACGCGTCACGCAACGAGTGGTGCATCACGTGCCCTCGTTCTCCGCGCAGAGAAACTTTGCGAGAGGCTCGGCATCACGAGAGCCATTCGCCTGCTCGAGTCGACAGCGATCGATGTTCCACTCGTCGTCGGAGCGATTAGACCCGTCATCGTTGTGCCGGCAAGCCTTATCACCGGATTGACACCGCTTCAGCTCGACATGCTTCTCGCACACGAGCTCGCTCACATCAGGCGTCATGACTACCTGATCAATCTTCTGCAGACCGTGCTCGAGACACTCCTGTTCTATCATCCCGCGGCGCGCTGGATTTCAGACCGCGCACGGGAAGAGCGCGAGAACTGCTGCGATGACATTGCAGTCGCTGTTTGTGGCGGAGACGCTGGCCAGTACACCAGCA
>DASROK010000430.1:0-2910 GCA_035646915.1 Gemmatimonadaceae bacterium | reverse complement strand
AAACCCTACTATCCCACAACCTGCCGCGGATTTCCGTGGAAGGACGCAGAGCTCGTCGGCCGCTACGAGTATGACGTGACAATCTGCGGAGAATTCGAGACACAGCCCGAGCTGGTTACGCTGCAGCGTTCCCTTCCAGTTGCGGGCACGGCTGACTGAAACGCAGTTTTACTGCCGGAGGAACATTCCCATGAAACGCATCCTTTTCGTCGGGTTTTGCGCATTGCTGAGCCTCGGTCTCGTGCGTGCGAAACCCCAGCCGTACCGCGTGGCGTTCGACCTGACCAGTCGCGACACCCTCGAGCAGAAAGCCGTGCTCCGCTGGATCAGAGAAGTGAAAACTTCCTCTCCTGACGCGCAGATCGAAGTCGTCATGTACGCCAAAGGGTTCGAGCTCGTAATGCCGGAGCGCTCAGCCTTCATGACCGAAGTGAAGGACGCAATGGCGAAGCCCAACGTGACGTTCAAGGTCTGCGCGATGGCGTTGAAGAACAACAACGTCGACAAGAGCCAGCTCGTTGCGGGAGCGCAGACAGTTCCGGACGGAATTCGTGAGCTTGTCGAGAAGCAGCAGGAGGGCTGGGGTTACATCAAGGTCATGCACTGACCCCGTAGCTTTTCAGGTTTTCGCTGCGCTCCGCATAGTCCCATACGCAGCGGTGTGAAGTGCCTTCGCACTGACCATCACGGCGCAAGTGCCTCCCCGCTGCGCAATGTTGACGACATTGCGCTGTGATGCACGCACCGGCATCGCCACACCGTAATGACTCGAGATTGCCGAGAAAGCCACTGGGTCGCCTCCCGATCCATCAGCTTTGACAGCAAGCTTATCCCGTCGATATTGTGCGGCTTGAGCCAAACACTTAACTGACATTGCCGTGGCTGCAGACAACCAACGCATAAGAGGCGTTCTCTCACCGGTAGTTACGCCATTCAAGCCCGATCTTTCCCCGAACGCGGAAAGACTGGAAGCGCACTGTCGGTGGCTCCTGTCGAATGACGTAGGGCTCGCTGTGTTTGGCACCAACTCCGAAGCGAACTCGCTTGGAGTCGAAGAAAAAATCGATCTGCTCGATTACCTGGTAGACTCCGGAGTAGATCCTTCGCGGATGATGCCGGGCACGGGGTGCTGCGCGGTCACCGATTCGATCAGACTGACATCGGCAGCGGTGAGGCTGGGGTGCGCGGGAGTGCTCATGCTTCCGCCCTTCTATTACAAAGGCGTGAGTGATGAGGGACTCTTCAGAAATTTCGCCGAGGTAATCGAGCGTGTGGGTGACAGCAGGCTGCGCATTTATCTCTACAATATCCCTCCCGTCTCCCAGATCACGATCACAGTGTCGCTGATCGAGCGGCTGCTTCACCAGTATCCTGTGATCATTGCCGGCGCAAAGGATTCATCGGGCGACTGGAACAACACGAAAGCCTATATCGACAATTTTTCGGCGCAGGGATTCGACGTTTTCCCTGGCGCAGAAACATTTCTGCTTCAGGGTTTGAGAAGCGGCGGGGTTGGATGCATCAGTGCTACCGCGAACGTGAATCCCGGTCCGATTGCACGCCTTTACAAAACGTGGCAGGAAGGGGATGCTGATTCACAGCAGAAGCGACTGGATGAGATCCGCGGAATCTTTGCGAAGTATCCAATGATCCCCGCATTGAAAACGGCGGTCGCGAATTACGCTGGCGATGCAGCGTGGATCACAGTGCGTCCGCCGCTCGTCGAGCTGGCGAAAGGCCAGGTGGAATCTCTGATCCACGAGCTCGACGCTGCCGGCTTTTCAATGCCGGGAATCGCTTAAGGTTTCGCGCGCTCTGATTGGTTAAAGACGATCGCGCTTCTCCATCAGCATCTCTATCGCGTCAGCGAGATGTTCCTCACTGATGTGATGGTCACCCCGCTTCTCGCGCAGCCGGTGAGCCTGGATCATCACGTCCGCATCGCGGAATCCCTCAGGCGTCTGAAACTTGTAGCACGCAAGCTCGACGGTGAGACCATTCGGATCCTTCAGGTAGATCGAGTTCATGAAACCGCGGTCACGCTCGTAGAATGAAACGCCGTGCGCTGTGAGGCGCGCCGGTGCTTCGGTGAACGTCGCGCGCGAAACGTTGAACGCGATGTGATCGACTGATCCGACTTCCCGTGGCGCGGGACGTCCGGCATCCTGTCGCGATTCATTCGTGAAAACCGTCAGAAGTCGCCCATCTCCCGGGTCGAAGTAAAGATGACTCTCCTCCGGGTTGCCAAGGTTCGGCTGCTCGAAGATGAACGGCATTCCGAGCACTCCCTGCCAGAAATCCACGGCGCTCTTTTTGGTAGACCCCACGATAGTGAGGTGATGTACGCCCTGTATCTGAACTTTTCTCATGGAAAGAGAATCTAGGAGGAAGCCTTTTAAGCTTCCATTGAATAACTAGAAACTAAGTTATACGATATCTCGTACGGGAGAGGTAATGGAAAGACAGGCCTTCCTTTTTCTCACTTCTCACCGAGATGTTCATGAGATATCCCACACAGCTGCTGGTCATCCCGTTCGCCATGGCGCTTGCAGCACCAGCCTTTCTCGCTGCGCAGGAAACAGGGAATACTCCCGTAAGCGTTCGCTGGAATCGGCTCGTTCCTGCTTTGGTCGACCAATCGGCCACGAGGCGCCGCGCAACGCGCGCCTATGCTCTTGCTGCCGGCGATTCCGCTGCAGCGCGGCGGATCGCGCAAACACCCGAGCCATTCATCTTCACGATTCACACGCTTCTCGCCGTCGCCCAGTACAACGCGATAAGCTCAGCAAAAAATACGAGCGGTGCTTCTGCAGGGGTGGCCGCCGCCAGCGCTTCGGCCGCAGTCCTGACAGAGATGTTCAGAGACTCGGCAGTGCGAGCTTCGATCGCACAGGAGCTGGCGCGTGACAT
>DASROK010000429.1:0-2186 GCA_035646915.1 Gemmatimonadaceae bacterium | reverse complement strand
ATGCTGGTACGTATTAGGACGACATGGATCAGCGCGAGGAAGCCTCACCTGTTCCATTCGGAACAGGGCTTTGGCTGACCGGAAGAACTCGTCATCGGGACGAAGGCGCGCCTGCGGATTTCCGCGCTTCGGGATTCGGCCGTCGCTCGCGCCTGGCGGGCGGATTCGAACACCGCTGACTGCGATGCTCCTGAGACTACGCCCATGGTTGCTGCATGTACCATGCGCTCCTCGTCCGACTTCTTCACAAATTCTCTTTGCGCTCTTTGTATCAACAACAGCTGCTGACGCCAGTACAAAACTCCGGCCGAAGTGGTCGGCCGCGTTGGCAGTTGGGCCTGAGGGATCTCCGTCGTCTGCTGGTCCACGCGGTTGATATTGTCAGTGATCATCATGCGCGCGTCATGTTCCGCATGTTCGACCTCCGACTTCAGCCAGAGCAGTTCACGGAAATCCCCTTCCCTGATCTTCATGCCCGCGAGCGCTTGTGTCACTCTCGGGTTTTGCAAAATTGTCGCCAAGCGTTTGCTCGAGCGTGGTGTTAGGCAGTCGTCGAATCCGAGTTGCACCGCGCGATTGAGAGCGGCGATAGCGTTGTCAGTCTCGTTCAGCGCCGCGTAAAGTTCCGCGATCTCATATTCAGATGCTGCTTTGAGCCAATCAGGCGCCCCCGGCTGCGCCTCTAGTCTCTTATAGCCGTTGATCGCCTCGCGATACTGTTGATTGTCGGTTAACTCGGTGAGCTTTATGAGTTGATCGATGTAGTCCTGCTGCGCGGCCTGCACGCGGGCACCAATCATTAGAGAAAACAAAAAGATCGAGATCACTGAAATACGAAACATTGCACCCTCCCTGGTTCGAAGTCCGAAAAGTCGATCGCCGCGGGCGAGACTCAAGTATACCGTCCGAGCAGCAAAAGTTCGCACGATAAAAATCCAGCCGCGGATTTACGCGGATGAACGCAGATCACAAATCAGAGAATAACGGGCTTAAGCGTGTTAACTCTTTCTCAGTTCTGATCCGCGTTTATCCGCGCAAATCCGCGGCTAATTCTTAACCTCACGAAACCTTTAGTGTCCGCTGTATACGGAACCAGAATTATGAGTTTGCCGGACGTGGTAAGGTTTCTATCGTTCGTTAGATCTTCACACTCGAATAGCGAGCCAGGGAGGGAGCACCATGCGACTGCCGGGGTTTGGAGGAAAAGACAAAGAGCGAGCGGATGATGAGGGGAAGAAACATCCCGGCCACCAGGCGGTACTGCGGCATCTGGCGGAGAAGGAGAAGGATGACCCGTTGATCCGGCCGCAAGTGGCTGGAGGCATCGTCTTTGACCTGTACGTAAGAATACTCGGCACGGACGGTGGACGCGTGCGCATTGAAGATCTGATCGGCGCGCTCGCGTCTATCGGTGGTCACCTCTGCCTGTTGGCTGTGATGAGCCAGCTCAAGCTCAAGGGGATGACGCCACAGCAGATCGGCATGATCGATGTACTGGGGAAGGACGGCCATCACTACTTCTTCGGCGACGAGCCCAACCGGCTTCTTCTCGAGAGTTCGACCTCGCTCCTAAGCCTGGTTCTGGGGGCGGCTCACTCCCACGGTGCGCCGGTCACGCTGGAGATGGTGCACGAGGTAATGAAGCGGACCGCCGATCGGGTCGGCAGCGAAGAGTTCGGCCAGCCCGAGATACCCGAACCGCACCGGCTGGCGATGTCGCCATTCGACTGGGTCAGGCATGGCCGAAACAGAATGCTTGAGGCGCTGGATCTCTACGACGTGCCGCCGCTCGTCGCACCGTCCGCCGCCGGCTTTGCAATCCAGCGCGCAATCGACGAGGGGCGGAGCGTACTCGATCCCTTGATGGCGGCGCGGATCGTGATCGAATGTGCAGTGCCGATGGCTAAAGTCGATCCCGCCCGGTTCGACTGACGCCAAAGGGTGGCAGCACTCCGTCAGGCCCGCAGGGCCGACAGTTAATAGCCACGCCCGTGAGGGCGTGGACACGACGCATAAAGAATTCGTAGGCCCGCAGGGCCGACAGTTAGGTGAGGCACAAACCACTAATCAACACGAAAGTTGAATGGAAATTTTGTGTTGCTTAGTGTGATTTAGTGGTTCGTATCTTTTCCGCTGAATGTCGGCCCTTCGGGCCTACGAATTCTTTTGTCTGTCGTGTTCCACGA
>DASROK010000428.1:0-3893 GCA_035646915.1 Gemmatimonadaceae bacterium | reverse complement strand
AGAGTGTCGTTCGTCCTCCCGCGGCTGCGCTTCTCGCCGTTGCAACTACTTATCACCTTAGCCCTCCGGTGGTAGTTGCGGCAGGACTCATCGGCGGCGGACTTGCTCTCACTACTCACGGAACCAAGCTCGGCCTTCGCTACGCGGTAGACACTTCGCCTGAACCCGTGACGAACGGACTTGCGAACATGGCTGAGTTCGCAACGATCACGTCGATTGCGGTTTTCATCTGGAGTCATCCATTCATCACGCTCTCGATTGCGATTCTCGTCATTATCCTGCTCATCCTCGTTGTTCGACGGATTGTGAAGACACTGCGCTACATCCTGAGTGGAAACTGGCGGAAGGGAGTACCCGCATAGTGCATAGCCTCCCGATGCGAGGCAGATTTATCGCCGGCTGAGGGCCGGACGGGCGCCCTCGTGATTCTAACCGGGGGCGATATTGAGCGACGAGCGGAAGATCTGGCACGTGATCGCGGCCTCATCGGCCGGCACGATGATCGAGTGGTACGACTTCTACATCTTCGGCAGTCTCGCAGCAATCATCGCGACGCAGTTCTATCCCGAAGGAAATGCGACCGTCAATTTCCTGAAGACTCTCGCGACATTCGCCGTTGGATTTGCGGTGCGCCCATTCGGCGCTCTGGTGTTCGGGCGTATCGGCGATCTCATCGGAAGAAAATTTGCTTTCCTCGTGACGCTCCTCATCATGGGCGGCTCGACTGCGGCGATTGGATTTCTGCCGGGCTATCACTCGATTGGAATTGCGGCGCCGATAATTCTCGTTGTTCTGCGTCTTCTTCAGGGGCTTGCGCTCGGTGGTGAGTATGGCGGCGCCGCGGTTTATGTGGCGGAGCATGCCCCCGACGGTAAACGCGGTTATTACACAAGCTTCATTCAGACAACCGCAACTCTTGGCCTGTTCGTATCGCTCGTCGTGATCCTCGTGGTGCGGGCCGCAGTTGGCGAAGAAGCGTTCAAGCAGTGGGGATGGAGGATCCCGTTCCTTCTATCGATCCTGCTCGTTGCGATGTCGTACTACGTTCGCGTTCGCCTGAAGGAGTCGCCTCTCTTCACTCGCCTCAAGGAGACAGGAAATACTTCAACTGCCCCAATCAGGGACAGCTTTGGAACGTGGAGTAAATGGAAGATCTTCTTCCTCGTTCTATTTGGCGCAACGGCAGGTCAGGCAGTTGTCTGGTACACGGGCCAGTTCTACGCGCTCTTCTTTCTGCAGACAGTTCTCAAGGTTCCGCTTGGAACTGCGTACATGATTGTCGCAGTTGCGCTCCTGATTGGCGCGCCATTGTTCGTTTTCTGGGGAGCAGTATCCGACAGAATCGGACGCAAGAAAATCATGATGGCGGGAAATCTTCTCGCCGCGCTCTCGTATTATCCAATTTATCAGGCGATGAAGGCATACTCGTCACCAGTTAACGTAGTTGTGCTCACGCTGCTGGTTCTTATACAGGTCGTTTTCGTGACGATGGTATACGGGCCAATCGCCGCATTTCTGGTGGAATCGTTTCCGGCTAGAATCCGTTATACCTCGATGTCGCTGCCGTATCATTTCGGTAACGGCTGGTTTGGCGGATTTCTTCCACTCATTTCGACTGCGCTCGTGGCGCGGACTGGCAACATCTACGCGGGGCTCATCTATCCTGTCGTCGTTGCGCTGCTGACATTCGTTGTCGGCTCACTATTCCTCAAGGAAAGTCATACGCACCGGATATGGGACGAGGTGGGCGGACATGCATGATGCTGTTTCAATCGGTCTCTTTCTGCTGCTGACAATATCCCCTCACAAAACAGACTCGCTGAGCGACGACATCGCTGCACGAATCGCGGCAACACCTGGCGCAATCGTCGCGGTTTCGTTTCGTGACCTGCAGACCGGCGAAAAGCTCGACTTGTCTTCCGACACCGTGTTCCACGCAGCGAGCACGATGAAGGTTCCGGTGATGATCGAAGTCTTGAGACGTGCGCAGGCGGGCGCGTTCAGTCTCGATCAGGAGATTCTGCTGGTGAATCAGTTCGCGTCTCTCGCCGATGGCTCTCCCTTTTCTCTCAACATGGCCGATGATGGCGACAGTGTTCTCTACGGAAAAATTGGCGAGCGTGTAAAAATCCGTGAGCTGCTGCAGAGGATGATTGTTCGCTCGAGCAATCTTGCCACGAACCAGCTCATCGAGCTGGTAGGCGCAGCGAACGTTACCGCGACCGCGCATTCACTCGGCGCGCCGCGAATGTCGGTGCTGCGCGGCGTGGAGGACCAGAAAGCGTTCGACAAGGGAATGATCAACACCACTACGTCGGCCGATCTCGCCGCGCTGCTGGAAGGGATCGAGAAGGGAACTGTATTGTCGTCGGACAATTCAGCCGAAATGCGCGAGATACTTCTGGCACAGGAGTTCAACGAAAAGATTCCCGCAGGCTTGCCGCCGGGAACCAGAGTCGCGCACAAGACGGGCGAGATAACCGCGGTCTCGCATGACGCAGCCGTTGTTTACCCGCCCTCGAGAAAGCCGTACGTGCTCGTTGTTCTCACGAAAGGAATCAGGGATGGCTCCGCGTCGAGTGCTCTCATTGCCGACATCTCGCGGATTGTCTGGACTCACGCGACACGGAGTACACAGTGAAGGTTGCCTTTCTCGGACTCGGCGCGATTGGTGCGCCGATGGCATCGCATCTGACTGATGAGCCATTCGATCTCACAGTATGGAACCGCACCGGAGAAAAGGCGCGCGAGTTTGCGGAGGAGCAAGGCGTCTATGCCGAGGAGAAAATTGCCGATGCGGTTCGCGACGCCGATGTCGTCATCACCTGTCTTCCGTCATCGCGTGAGGTAAACGGGATACTCGACAAAATCATGTCGGGAATTCCGCGCGGCGCTCTCATGATCGACTGCACATCAGGTGATCCTGCAACGTCGCGCAAAATCGCATCGCAGCTTGCCGGAATGAATGTCGGATTCGTCGATGCCCCCGTGAGCGGAGGCGTAAAGGGAGCGGTTGCTGGCACGCTGACGGTGATGTGCGGGGGCACCGAGAAAGATTTCGAGCGCGCCCGGCCTGTGCTCGAGGCATTTGGGAAGAAAATCATCCGCTGCGGTGATGTGGGAGCAGGCGATGCAGTGAAGGCAATGAACCAGGCACTGCTGGCGATTCACATCTGGTCAGCGGGCGAGGCTCTCGCTGCGCTCGCGAAGCTTGGAGTCACCGCTCAGGTCGCGCTCGAAGTCATCAACGGATCGAGCGGCCGGTCGAACAGCTCGGAAAATCTTTTCCCCGAGCGTGTCCTTGGACGGAAGTATCCTCGCACTTTCAAGATTGCACTGCTGGACAAGGACGTCGGGATCGCAGCGGGGATAGTAGACGAAACCCAGACTCCCGCGCCGTTTATCGATCTCGCCGCCCAGCTCTTCGCGGAAGCTCACAAACAGCTCGGCGAAGAGGCCGATCACGTGGAAGCCGTGCGAATAATAGAGGAGAAGGCTGGAGTGCGCATATCCTGATCGACATATTTCCTCTTTGATGCCAGCCCGTACAACCGAACCAAAGACAATCCTCAACGCTCGCGCAGTCGAGCGTACGCTGAGGAGAATGGCCGACGAGATCGTCGAGCTGAACGAAGGAACCGAAAATCTCGTCATCGTTGGAATCCAGCGCCGCGGTGTTCAGCTCGCGCGCACAATTTGCGGCCTCATCGAAGAGAGCGAGGACGCGAAAATCCTCCTCGGCTCGCTCGACATCACGCTCTATCGCGACGATCTGCAGACAGTCGGTCCGCGCCCGGTAGTCGGGGCAACAGACATTCCCTGGGGAATCGATGGCCGCAACGTCGTGATCGTCGATGACGTCCTCTATACCGGCCGTACGGTGAGAGCCGCGC
>DASROK010000427.1:0-6935 GCA_035646915.1 Gemmatimonadaceae bacterium | reverse complement strand
GCCTGTGACACTCGCTGTTGGCGCTGCGTCGGCAGTGTGGTTCACGCTCATTACGTTCATTGCGTATAAAGCTGGCTCTGACTGGGAAGTTCTGTACGCGACGATAGTCCGGTCGGGCAAGATTGTCGCCCTGGTTGCATCGTCGCTCGTTGCGCTGGCAGTTCTCATCTACTTCATCCGACGCAAGAAAACGCCGCCGATTCAGCCGTGAGCATTCACGGCGTTTCAGACGAGATCGCGCGAAGCTTTCAGCTCGAGCGTTTTCACGATCACCTCGCAATGGAAAAGGGCGCGTCTCCACGCACCAATGAAGCGTATCTCAGGGATCTCGCGCGGTTCGCAACGTTTTGTGCAACCAAAGGCGCGGCGGCGCCAGCGAGCGCAAGCGCAAAAATCCTTCGAGAGTATGTGTATCACCTGAAGGATCTCGGCCTGTCTCCCGCATCGATCAGAAGAAACGTGTCTGCGGTAAGGAGCTATTTCCGATTCATGCTTGCCGAAGGCGAGCTTGTGAGGGACCCGAGCGAGCGTCTCGAGGCACCAAAGCGCTGGCGCACGCTTCCCGAAGTGCTGACGGTCGAAGAAGCGGAGAAGCTCCTGCAGGCTCCATCGCTGGATGAGCCGTTTGCCTTTCGCGATCGCGCGATGCTCGAGCTTGCGTACGGCGCGGGGCTGCGTGTTTCCGAGTGGATCTCGCTTGGTGTAAAGGATGTTCTGATGGAAGACCATCTCGTGCGCGTTTTCGGGAAGGGATCCAAGGAGAGGCTCGTTCCGATCGGCAGGAAAGCGATTGGCGCAGTCGCGATCTATCTTCGCGAGCTGCGCCCCAAGCTCGAGCGCGGGCAGGGAAAGGGTGTGCTTTTTCTGAATGCCAGGGGCGAGCCTCTGTCGCGCATGGGAGCGTGGAAGATTCTTCGCAAATATGTCGATCTGGCCGGAATTACGAAGACCGTCTCGCCGCACACGTTGAGGCATTCATTTGCGACGCACCTGCTCGAGGGGGGCGCCGATTTACGGGCAGTCCAGGAAATGCTTGGCCACGCCGACATTTCCACGACGCAGATTTATACGCACGTGGACCGGGAATTTCTCCGGTCCGTTCACCGGCAGTTTCATCCGCGCGCATGATACTCGTCATCGACAACTACGACTCGTTCACCTACAATCTTGTCCAGTATCTGGGCGAGCTCGGTGCTGAGCCTTTTGTTCGCCGGAATGACGAGATCACTGTCGATGAGATTCAGGAGCTTTCGCCGCAGGCAATCGTGATATCGCCAGGGCCTGGAACTCCTGCGTCGGCCGGTGTCTCGATCGACGCAGTGAGCAAGCTTGGGAAAAAGACTCCAATACTTGGAGTGTGTCTCGGCCATCAGGCAATCGCTGAAGCATACGGGGGGAAAGTCGTTCGCGCAGAGAAGCTGATGCATGGAAAGACGTCGATTGTCGCGCACAATTCGATGGATCTGTTTGCAGATGTTCCGTCACCGCTCGAGGTGATGCGCTACCATTCCCTGACGGTGGAACATTCATCGCTGCCGGCTGAGCTCGAAGTGACAGCGTGGGACAAGGACAACAAGTCGGAGATTCATGCGGTGCGGCATCGCTCAAATCCGGTGTGGGGCGTGCAGTTTCATCCGGAGTCGATAATGACTCAAAGCGGGAAGAAAATACTTTCGAACTTTCTCGAGATGGCAAAATGAAAATCTCGTTCATTGCAGCAGCTGCAGTCTTCGCAGTCGGTGCAGCTGCGCAGGCGCAGTCACCGGCCGACACGACGTACAACGAGTACAAGGAAGACATCATCACTCTCCCGCTCGGAGTGGGGCTTCGCATTCCATCGTACGATCGCGTGAACGGGCTGTCGATTCCGTGGGGGCCGATCATCACGCTTCCACGACTGGAGATCGATCCGACAATCACGTACCGTTCGAATCTGGGAAAGATCGATCCTGCTGCGCGCGTGCGCGCTGCGTTGACGCAGGTTGACTCGCTCGACGTTTACTTCGGGCGGGGAACGTATACGAGCGACTCGTGGATACGTTCTGATCTCATCAACTCACTCGCAGCAATCGGTGTGGGAAGCGATGCCCGCAACTATTACCGCGGCGACCGAGTGAGAGCTGAGCTCGCCCACTCCTTTGGGAAAGAGCCGTGGAATACGGCAGTGTGGGTTGGCGGTAATCACGAGTTCGACTGGTCAACCGGAATTCACGTGAAGCACGACGAAGCGCCATGGAGCATCCTCAACAAGAAGGACACGCTCAAGATGCGGCGCGTGAATCCGGAGATCGCTGGCGGACACATCACGTCGATACTGGGCGGAGTGCGGGGATCATACGATCAGCCCGAGCTCAAGGGCCGATTCGATGCGCGGGTAGAGAGATCATTCGACGGACCTGACGTCTCACCGCGAGGGGATGGCAGCTTCACCCAGGCAACATTCGACGCGAAAGCCACCTTTCCGACCTTCGGAATGCAGACGTTCGCGTTCCGTGGTCACGGAGTCGCAAGCTGGGATGGCGCGCCGCCTCAGCGTTTCGCGTATCTCGGGGGAGCAGGCACGCTGGCGACGGTCGATCTATTGGCTCTCGGAGGAGACAGACTGGTTTTCGTGGAAGGGGAATATTCGTATCCACTCGTGAAGCCGCTTCTCCCGTATGTCGGCGCACCGGTGTTGAGCGCTCGCTACGCGGCAGGATCCGCCGGCATCGATGACCTGCCCGATTTCATCCAGAATCTCGGAGCGGGGCTGGGGCTAAAGATCGTGAAGATCGAGTATCACATCGACCCCAACTACAAGAAGACGCCCTTCACGCACAAGCACGCCTGGTCCATAGGTTTCTCGCTTTCCCTGTAACGACAGGCATCTGAGAAACTGCTCGCGTGTTGATGCGCAATCGCGTATATTAACTGGCGTGACTTTTGCATCCAGCCGCGCGATTTCAGGTGGTGGATGGCGACGCTGATCGTGATTCCGGCGCGCCTTGCCGCGGTCCGGCTCCCCCAAAAACCACTTCGGCTCCTTGGCGGAGCGCCACTCGTTGCCCGGGTCTGGCAGCGTGTCTCAGAAATGAAGATCGGAGACCGGTGCGTAGTTGCCACCGAGGACTCGAGCGTTCTCGATGCTGCCGAAAAAGCAGGCGCGGAAGCGGTCATGACCTCGAGCGGACACATATCGGGAACTGACAGAGTCGCCGAAGTCGCAGCGATGCCTCAGTTTGCCGAGTATTCGACGATAGTGAACGTCCAGGGCGATGAGCCTTTCATCGGCCGGCATGCAATCGAAGGCGCAGCGAGCATGGTTACCTCGGGGCGCTTTCCACTTGGAACTGCGGCCTCACCAGCATCGTGGGACATTGCCGCAAATCCCAATCTCGTGAAGGTCGTTGTAGGAAATGACGGCCGGGCGCTGTATTTCTCCCGTGCCGGCATTCCCTTTGTCAGAGACCGCGACGCAATCGGCTCGACCGAGATCAAGATGCTTCAGCACGTCGGCGTTTATGCGTATTCGCGCGACGCACTCAGGCAGTGGGTCGAGCTCGAAGCGCATCCATTAGAGAATACCGAGCGGCTCGAACAGCTTAGGCCGCTCGCCGCTGGAATACCAATTGGAGTTGCGATTGCAAACGAGCCGCCGGCGAGCGGCATCGATACAGAGGACGACCTGGCTGCCGCAAACGCGCGGTGGCAGGAATTCATTGCCGGACGGTAGATAATGCAGCCACAGTCGAAACAGCAGACGCGGTACATCTTCGTTACGGGCGGTGTGGTATCATCGCTCGGAAAGGGTATTGCCGCGGCATCGATCGGGCGACTTCTCGTAGAGCGCGGCATGCGCGTTACGATCATGAAGTTCGATCCCTACCTCAACGTCGATCCTGGAACGATGAGTCCGTTCCAGCACGGGGAAGTGTTCGTCACCGACGACGGTGCTGAAACCGATCTCGACCTTGGGCACTACGAGCGGTTCATCGATCGCTCCCTCGCCCAGGCCAACAACGTGACGACGGGGCGCATCTACCTCAACGTCATCACCAAAGAGCGGCGCGGCGAATACCTGGGCTCGACAGTCCAGGTCATTCCGCACGTGACGGATGAAATCAAATCCGCAATGAAGCGACTCGCTCCTGAGAGCGATGTTGTAATTGTCGAGATTGGAGGAACAGTCGGTGACATCGAGTCACTGCCGTTTCTCGAGGCAATTCGTCAGTTCCGCCACGAGATCGGGAGGGAGAACGCGATTTTCATCCACCTGACTCTGGTTCCTTTCATCGCGGCTGCGGGAGAGGTAAAAACCAAGCCCACGCAGCACTCGGTGCGCGAGCTGATGGAAATCGGAATTCAGCCTGACATTCTTATCTGTCGTACTGACCGTCCGCTTTCAGAAGAAGTGAAGCGCAAGATCGCGCTGTTCTGCAACGTCGAATTCGGTGCGGTGGTGGAGAGCAGGGACGTTCCGACTATTTACGAGATACCGCTGACTTTTCACGAGCAGGGACTCGATGAGCGCGTGATGCACCGGCTCGGGCTCCTCGGCCGCAAGGCGCCGGACCTGAGCGCGTGGAAAGCGATGGTTCGCAAGGTCGTCGACCCGTCCGACACGGTGCGGGTCGCAGTGATCGGCAAATACACCGAGCTGCAGGATTCATACAAGAGCGTGAAAGAAGCGCTCATTCATGGCGGCATTGCGAACGACGTTGGTGTCGACATTCAATGGCTTGGCAGCGACATGTTCACAGGGCGCGAAAGAACGCGCGAGCTGCTCGCCGACTTTCATGCGGTTCTGGTTCCCGGTGGATTCGGTGTGCGCGGCGTAGAGGGAATGCTCGAGGCAATTCGGTACGCGCGGGAATCAGGTCTTCCGTTTTTCGGCATCTGCCTTGGCATGCAGACGGCAATCATCGAGTTCGCGCGAAATGTCATTGGTCTCGACGACAGTCATTCAAGCGAGTTTGCGCCTGAGTGCGAGAATCCTGTGATATCGCTCATGGAATCCCAGCAGCACGTCACAGACATGGGTGGCACCATGAGACTCGGCGCATATCCATGCCGCCTCGGCCCAGGTACTCGTGCGGCGGAGATATACGGAGTTCCACAGGTTTCGGAGCGCCATCGCCACAGATATGAAGTATCGAACGCGTATCGTGAGTCTTTCGTGGAGCATGGATTGACTCTGAGCGGACTTTCTCCGGACGGATCCCTCGTCGAAATCATAGAGCTGCAGACGCACCCGTGGTTCGTTGGATGCCAGTTCCATCCGGAGCTTCAGTCACGGCCGACAAGGCCGCATCCGCTTTTCGCAAGCTTCATCGGCGCGGCCGTCGAAGCAAAGTCCAGTCGCGCCGAACGTAAGCGCGCTGTGCTGGAGAAAGCGGAATAGCGTGGCACTGTTCCCCCAGGAGAAGCTTTTCATGATTGCCGGCCCGTGCGTGGTCGAGGATGACAAGCTCAACCTCACTGTCGCGCGCGAGCTAAATCGGCTCAGCTCGAAAGTGCCGGGTGGCATTGTGTTCAAGGCGAGCTATGACAAGGCAAATCGCTCTAACCGCGGCGCTGCGCGAGGACCCGGCGTCGAGGAGGGGCTCGCCGCATTGAAGCGAGTGAAGGATGCAACGGGATTGTCGATCATCACCGACGTCCATCTTCCTGATCAATGCGCGCACGCGGCCGAAGTTGCGGACGCTTTGCAGATCCCCGCGTTTCTCTGTCGTCAGACAGATCTGCTCGAGGCTGCGGGCGCGACAGGCCGAGCAGTGAATGTGAAGAAGGGACAGTGGCTTCATCCCGAAGGAATGCGCGGGGCGGTCGAGAAGGTTCGCGGAATGGGAAAGACAAACGAAGTGGCCGTGACCGAGCGGGGAACCTTCTTTGGTTACGGCGACCTTGTTGTAGACATGCGAAGCTTCGACAGGATGCGCGCTGCAACGGGATGTCCAGCGATTTTCGATGCGACGCACAGTGTGCAGCGTCCCGGCCTTGGTGACGCGGGCGCAAGCGGCGGTGCGCGCGAGTTTATTCCGCCACTGGCTCTTGCAGCAGTCGCAGCCGGAGCGAATGGAATCTTTCTCGAGACGCATCCGGATCCCGACAATGCGCCGAGTGATGGGCCGAACATGCTTCCTCTTTCGGAGCTCGAAGGACTCATCGATCGACTTGTTTCAGTGTGGGAAGCAGCCCGCCGATGAAGACAGCGGAAATAATCGAGCGCGGAAAGCGAGTTGTGCGCATGGAACGCGATGCGCTGAGCGAAACTGAACGGCGCATCGGTGAAAGCTTTGCAAAAGCCGTCGACATACTCGCGCGCTGCACGGGACGCGCAATTGTTTCGGGCGTTGGTAAATCAGGACTCGTTGGACGAAAGATCGCCGCAACACTCACATCGACAGGCACACCGGCAACATTCCTTCATCCATCAGAAAGCCTGCATGGTGATCTCGGAATTGTCGGCCAGTCGGACGTTGCGATTCTCATCTCCAAAAGCGGTGAGTCGAACGAGCTCGTTGCACTGCTGGAGCATCTCAAGCGCCTCGGGGTATGTACTATCGCGATCACCGGCGAGCTCGATTCAACTCTGGGACGGCACACCGACGTGGCACTCGATGCGTGGGTCAAGGAAGAAGCGTGCGTTCACGATCTTGCGCCTACTACGAGCACAACTGTGGCACTCGCCATTGGCGACGCTCTCGCTGTCGCTCTCCTCGAAGAGAAGGGATTCAAATCGGAAGACTTCGCCCGCCTTCACCCTGGTGGATCACTCGGCAGAAAGCTTCTCACGCAGGTGCGTGACGTGATGGTCACGGGGAATCTCGTTCCCGTCTTAAATCCGGCCGCTACAATGCGCGAAGCAGTAGTTCAGCTCGCTGAAAGACGTGGCATTGCTGTCATTCGCAGTGAGGATGGCAAGGTCGCAGGGGTTGTCACTTCAGGCGACCTGA
>DASROK010000426.1:0-8615 GCA_035646915.1 Gemmatimonadaceae bacterium | reverse complement strand
ACCCTCGACAAGCGCATTGTTGCGGCAATTCTTGGGCGCGCAGGTGATTACGAAGGCGCGGTTCGCGAGTTGAGGGACTACACACGGCGAACGTCATGGACTCCCGCCGCTCTGGCGCTGGAGCCTAAAATTCGCGTGCTCAGAGGAAATCCGCTCATCGAGGCGTTTGCCAGGGAACGTTGATGCGATGAGTGACCAACTCGCGCGTCTCAGTGCCGCACTTGCCGATCGATATCACATCGACCGCGAGCTCGGCGCGGGAGGCATGGCCACGGTCTATCTGGCAGAAGACCTCAAGCACAATCGCAAAGTCGCAGTAAAAGTCCTGAAGCCCGAGCTCGCCGTTGCAATCGGGGCCGAGCGGTTTCTTGCGGAAATCAAGACTACGGCGAACCTGCAGCATCCGCACATTCTCGCGCTGCACGATTCCGGCGAAGTGAACGGGACCGTGTTCTATGTGATGCCGTATGTCGAAGGAGAATCACTTCGCGACCGGCTCGATCGTGAAAAGCAGCTACCGGTAAACGATGCACTGCGCATCGCTGGTGAAGTTGCCGACGCGCTTCAATATGCGCACGAGCGCGGTGTAATACATCGCGACATCAAGCCTGAGAACATTCTCCTTCAGCGCGGGCATGCAGTCGTAGCTGATTTTGGAATTGCGCTCGCCGCATCGAAAACCGGCGGCGCACGAATGACCGAAACTGGAATGTCACTCGGCACACCGACATACATGAGCCCTGAGCAGGCAATGGGCTCACGCGAAGTAGACGCACGCACTGATATCTACTCACTCGGCTGTGTTTTGTACGAGATGCTCACAGGCGAGCCGCCATTCGTCGGGCCGACTGCGCAATCCATAGTAGCGAAGGTGATCACCGAGTCGCCGAAAAGTGTGACTGGTCAACGTCACACGGTGCCGCCTCATGTGGATGATGCGATCCAGACAGCACTGGAGAAACTTCCTGCTGATCGATTCGAGTCGGCTGGCGCGTTTGCTGAAGCACTGAGAAATGAGCGTCCATCTGCGCGCGCAGTGGCGCATCGATCGTCGCATAGCACTCGGTGGTCGCGCTCGAGGGCATTGCTATGGGGAGGTGCTGCACTTGCCGCGGTTGTACTCGGGATTGCGGCATATCAGGCGGGCCGTCGCTCCAGCTCTTCAGGTGCGAGCTCCGCGTTATCGATGGAGCAGAAAACGTATCGGTATCAAACAATTTTCGTTGCGCGATATACATCGAGCGGCGATGGAGTTGTTTACAGTGCTGCCGAAACCGGCAGCATCCCCACGATCTACAGTCTCACGCCGGCGTATCCTCTACCGCGGCCGCTCGGCGACTCTGGAATTCATCTTCTTTCTGTCTCCTCGAAGGATGAGCTGGCGGTTCTTGTCGGAGAGTCGTGGAGCCATCACCGGGTTTTCACGGGAACGCTTGCGCGAATGCCGATGGGAGGCGGCGCTCCCCGCGAGCTTCTCACGTCAGTGCGTGATGCCGACTGGTCTCCGGATGGATCGCAGCTGACAGTGGTCCACGAAGTAAACGGCAAAGATCAGCTGGAGTATCCCATAGGCACTGTGATCTATGAGACAGAAGGATATCTCAGTGATGTCCGGATGTCGCATGATGGCCAGCGGATCGCATTTCTCGAGCATCCGCAAAGAGGTGATGACAGAGGTATGGTGGCAACTGTCGATCTCAGGGGCGCTCATCGTCTGCTGACGCCGCAGTACCTGTCGCTCGAAGGCCTCGCGTGGACTCCTGAAGGCAGGCTCGTATTCAGTGCTTCGACCAACGGTGGAATCATGACGCTGAGCGAAGTGACAGTCGATGGAAAAATCAAACCAGGTGTGCCGGGGGTTGGAAACGCCATTATTCATGATATAGGACGAGACGGACGCAGGCTGATTGTGCGGGATGATTACTTCAAGCGCATATGGGTGAAGCGCGCCGCCGACAGTGCGCTGAGAGATCTGTCGTGGCTGGATATCAGCTTCTTTCCGCTGTTATCGAGCGATGGATCGATACTTGTTTATGGCGACGGTTCGAGCGCAGCGGGCGAGAATTATGCGACGATGCTTCGTCGCACAGATGGATCTGCCGCAGTGCGCCTGGGCGAGGGATCTGACCTTGCAATTTCGCCTGACAAGCAGTGGGTGATGAGCGTGCTGCCTACTGCGCCGATGCAGCTGATGATTTATCCAACTGGGGCCGGATCATCGCGAAGGCTGGACAAGGGAGAGTTTGCATCGATCGACTATGCGAGTTTCCTGGGTGACGGCAAAGAGATTGTTGTGTGTGGAAGCGAGCCGCGCAAAGGCAGTCGCTGTTATCAACGATCAGTGTCGGGTGGAGAGTTCCGGCCGTTCACACCCGAAGGTGTACGAAGCATGGTTGCATCGGTTGATGGCAGGTTCATTGTCAGCAAAATCGGCGATTCATATCGACGAATTCTAGTAAGTGACGGAAGCTCGCAGGTCGTGCCGGGACTCAAGTCGACGGATCTCATAATCCGGGTCAGCCCCGATGGGAATTCTGTGTGGACGAGACAGGCGAACGTACTTCCGCTTCGAATCGAGCGCATCGACCTGCAAACCGGAATGCGCAGCAGGCTGCTCCCGGATTTTGTAACCCATCGCGCAGTGGTGCTGAGCAATCCTGAAGTTGCGCTCGCTGACGACCCGCACACCTATGCCTATGTGGAGCGCGAGTCGGCGAGCTATCTCTTCGAGCTCAAGGGAATGCATTGAGCTCCTGAGCTCCGGCTGCTGAACCTCATTATACGCTACTTTTTGTCAGATCCGATTGCGGTGTAAACCCGCTCGATGAAACCGCAGAACTCCTTCATATAATTGGCAAGAAATTCCTCGGTTGTTGCATCGGTTACTTCTCCGTCATCGTTGATCAGGCCGGGCGTAAACTGGATGTAGGCTTCGATCGCATTCATCTGCGGTGAATTGCAGAAGCTCAGTATGCTGCGCAGGTGCTGCTGGCCTACTGCCGTCCCAATTTTTCCGGGAGATGTTCCAATGGTCGCGGACGGCTTGCGGTTGAACGAGTTCTTTCCCCATGGCCTGCTTGCCCAGTCGATCGCGTTTTTCAGCGCACCGGGTACGGAGCGGTTGTATTCGGGTGTCACGAAAATCACCGCGTCGACCTGGTCGATTGCATCCTTGAGCGCGCGTGCCGGCGCCGGGTAATCCTTGTCGAAATCGTAAGAGTAGAGCGGAAGGTTTCCGATCGGGATCTCGCGCATCGTCAGCTCTGATGGCGCGAGTCTAACCAGCGCTTTCGCAAGCTTCCGGTTGATGGACTGGGTTGCAAGGCTTCCGACAAAGTATCCAACCGTGAATGCTGGCATGAGCGTTCTCCTGGAGAGTTTCGGGTATCGCGACGTCAGATGCGATTTGCAAGGGTCGCACCCGGACTCTCATCCGCCCTATTGTGCGCGGATAAGCACGACCAAACCCAGCGGCACCATTCTCCAGTTTGTCCACTTCGTGATACGACCGCGATCATCGCGCACAGCGAGCTGACTGGAAAGACCGCCGTCGAGAAGCATCGCACGATTGCAGCCAAGGGAGCGCATGTAGAGCGCCATTTCGGGAATCGTCGGACCGTAGGGAAGTGTTGCGCCCCGGCTGCCGAGTGCGGTGACGCGAGTGAGAGCGATTGTCAGCTTGCCATCGCTCGTTATGCAGAGTGCCAGTCGTGAATCGCGATGAAGGAGATTGACTCCGCGCCCATCTTCCTGCAGCTCCCACGGTATTTCACCTTCGACGAGCAGTGCCGGGTACGATTGAAAGGCATGAAGCACATGTCCGCGAGCTCGCGGTATTTCTGACTGTGTCGCGAGTGAAACGTTGTCACTCGAGTCGACAATGAACGCCATTCCAAGCGAGCCCATTCCGGGTGGCTGCGTCTCGATACCATCCCGCACCAGCCATCCCCACGGGAATCCACCGATGAACTGTCCAGCGTTGACTGCAACGACTGCGTCCTGTGGAATCGAGTCGATTGTCCAGGCTGGATTAAGCCTCTGATCTTTTCTCGCGAGGTCGAGTCGGAATTTGAAAGCCACGGGATCGATCGTGATGACAATAGCGCGAACGTGAGACAGCGCGCCTTTCTTTGCCATCGGCAATTCCCGGCGTGATACGCCAGAAACTCCGACAAACAACATCGCGGCCACTGGAATCAAAGTGGCCGCGATTCTCCCTGTCATCCGTACGCTCCCAGCTGGGCTGCGTATTTCTTCTTGAATCCGTCGCAATCGAGCTTCTGGAGAACCTTGAGCTCGCTCTCCGTGTAGACCCAGAAAATGTCTGGTCCACCATCACCCGGGGTTTTAAACCCGCCCGTCTTTGGTTTTACGTCCATCGACTTCTTGAGCTCGCAGTATTTGAGGATGCGCTCGATCATTTCTCCAAAATCATTCTCGTCTAACCCGCCTCCTGCTCCTTTCACAAAGACCGTCGTATCCGTGGGCAGCGCTTTCGCGGCGGCCTTTGTACGTATCGCTTTCCGCGCTTCGGATCGATTGTAGTCACTCCATTTAGTCTCATCCCACGGGCATGCTTTCTTGAAGTACGCGTCTGACTCGGTCGACATTCTCGACATTGCAGCCATGAGCTGGTCGTTCGTCATGCCTTCCTTAATGAAATTTCCCGGATTCAAATACTTCTGGCCTTCAGGTGTCTGCGCCGCTTTGGCTTTGCAATCCTGAATTTTTTTTGGAGTAGGATAAGCCGCGATTTCTTTCTCGAGATCCTTGAGCATCACGGCTTCGGCATCGAGGCCGCGATAAATGCGCGAAATCATTTCATCAGCGATGAGCAATGCTCTGGCACCAGGAACCCGCTGATTGGCAAACGGATCCCGGCTGTTCGACGCTGGCGGCCCGGCGGGAGACGAAGCGGGTGCGGGCGCAGCCGGCTGCGGAGCGGGATTGGTTTTCTCCGGGGGCTTGATTGCCTCTTTCACTTTTTTCTTGATAAGGCCGCCGAGCTGAGCATCGGCTGACTGGGGGAGAGCGAACATCGCAAAAGCTGCAATTACTACCGCTCTGAGGTGCCATCGAGTCATGGGAGCTCCCGGGGAATAGTCGCGGACGTCATGTGCACGACAATAGCGGGGCAGTGTCAGCGGCACGTCACGCAGCCGTACGGAGGCCGTCAAAAATCAGGAAGAAGCCGATTTCTCTCCGAAATGCAACACTAAACACTCGTCCGGACTACAGCGACTCCCACGACGCACGCCCAGAGGCTGCCAATCCGTTGGCGGCAAACCTTGCGTCCCCCGGCGCGGATTAACCAGTCAGGCTGCGTGCACCCGGCTAAGAGCTCCCTGAATCGCACTCGTCGCCTGCTCGATCACATCGCGCTCATCGCAGATTTCTACGACTCCTTTATGCATCAGCACCTGTCCGTCGCAGATTGTCGTATGCACGCACGAGGCGTTTGCTGCGTAGACGAGCTGCGATACCGGATCGTGCAAAGGCTGCGTTGCGGGACCTGAGAAATCCACGAGAATCAAATCAGCCGGAGCACCCACCTCGATTCGTCCTGATCCTTCGCGAAATACTTCAGCAGGTGTCGTTGTTGCCATATCGAGTGCTTCCGCTGCCGGGAGAACAGTTGCGTCATGTTCCCTGTGTTTCGCCATGAGCGCGGCGAGCTTCATTGCCTCGATCATGCTGAGCGTATTGTTCGACGCTGCGCCATCGGTGCCGAGGCACACTTTGATGCCGGCATCTCGTGCTCGAGCATATGGGAAGATTCCACCGGTTGCGAGCTTGAGATTAGCAGCCGGATTCGTCACAAGTGACGCACCTGCTTCGCCGAGTAACGAGAGCTCGTCGTCGTCGAGAAATTGCCCATGCGCGGCAACAAGGTTCGATCCCATCAGCCCCGATCGTTCCAGCAGCTTTGCAGGTCTGCATCCATGGAGCCGAAGACAATCGTCTACTTCTCCCTGAGTCTCCGACAGGTGAATGTGCACAAGAAGATTGTACTTCTCGGCGATCTCGCTGACCCAGCGAAGCTCATCAGGTTTCGTCGTGTAAATGGAGTGCGGCGCAGCGCACAATTTCACACGGCCGCTCGCACTTACGGGCTCCTCGACTGCAAGCCGCTCGAGCTCATGCTTCTGCTGCCTGAGTATTTCCTCACCTGCTGCGTTGATGATTGTCTGACCGATCATTGCGCGCACACCTAATTCTTCGGCGGCTCGTACAAGTGCGGGCCGGTGCCAGTACATCTCGTTGAAGAATGTCGTTCCGCCGCGAATCATCTCGAGCATGCCGAGTCGTGCGCCTGCGTATACGTCGTCTTCGGTAAGCTGCGCTTCGGCGGGCCAGATGCGCGTGCGCAGCCATTCCATGAGCGGCATATCATCCCCGTATCCGCGGAACAGCACCATTGCTACGTGAGTATGTGCGTTGCGAAACGAAGGGAATACATGCAAACCCGTCGCATCTATTTGTCTCGAATTATTTTCAGCCCGGCTGTTTGCATGCGGGCGAATTGAATCGATTCTCCCGTTGGTTATGGAGATATCGGTTGGAGTACCATTCAGAATCGCGGCGCGTATGTGGAGTTTCATGATGCGCGAATATTAACGGCGCGTGCCTTTCTCAGAGAAACAATCAAACGGCGCGCGCTTCTCGGCGGCTTGTAGCTTGTAGCTGTTTTAGCTTCTAGCCTTTAGGGTGCTAAAACGGAACGGCGTGAAAACGGAACGGCGTCAAAAACGGAACCACGGGAGAAACGGTTAGACGCGAAAACGATTGATGATGGCACACCAATCGTGTTTACCAAATTGCGGGTATGTCAGACCCCTCGAGACTCATCGTACTCGACAAGGCACACGAATTACTTGAAAAAGTCAACGAAGCGATCGTAGGTATTCGGCGGTCGCATCTTGGCGAGCTCAAGAAACAACTCTTCAAGTCTGCTCTGTCCATTCCGTCCAATATTGCCGAGGGTCGACGAAAGGAGACGCAAAAAGAATTTCTCACTCAGATCTTGCTAAACGCGCTGGAGAAGTCGGCAAAATGCTGACGGGGCTGAGGCGCAGAATTATCGACGACCTGGGTAATCTGCACGAGCCGTAGTTCCGTTTCAGCACCCTACGGGCTGGAAGCTAAAACAGCGACAAGCTACAAGTCGCCGAGAGGCGTGCGCCGTTTAGCGTCTTGAAGCGAACTGTCTCAATGCATCCGGAATCATGCGGCCGTATTCATCAAAAATGTTGACACCGGCGCTGCGGACGATCTCCTTGAATTGCGGGTAGGACAATCCTGCCTGCGCAAGAAACGGCTGCAGGGCATCGATCTGCGTCTGCAGATCGCCCTTCCTCTTGCTGTTGAGCAAGCCGCCCATGTGAGTCGCGCCCTTCGAGAACGATTCGAGTGCGCTCGCATTTGCAAGCATCGCGGCTGCAGCGCGCTTTGCTGTCACGACAGGATCCTGTTGCACCTTTGGAACTGAATCGGCCTTCGCCCGGGCTTTCCTGACCGAGTCCCTGCGTGCAGCCCGCCTGATCGAATCGCGAACTGCCTGCGAATCAACCGTCGGTGCAACCGCTGTTGTACTACTGTCGCTCACTGAGTCCGCCGCGACCTGCAGGGGTGTGGAGTCAGCGACCACGGCAAGGGCCGAGTCAGCTGCAACGACTGGCGCTGCACCACCGCCGCGTTGTGACCTCCAGAATCCACCGATTGCTATCACCGCAAGAACTGCCACAATGCCCGCGTACAATCCGGTGCGACTTTTCCTGGGCATCTCATATCCAGGAGTCTCAACCTCACCTGAGAGGGGAGCTGTCGAAACAGGCGGAACTTCACCGGCTCGCGGACCTTCATCGGCAAGCGTCGGCGCCAACGCCGGGAATTCATCGTCCCGAACAACTACGGGAGTAGTTCCCGTTGAAGGTGTAGGAGTATGAACGATGTGAGGAATCCGCTGCTCCATCGCTCTGATCTCGCCCGACAAACTCGCAAATATGTCGAGAGAATTCACCAATTCCCTCGCGGTTGCAGGCCGCTGCTCCGGCTCCTTCGAAAGACACCTCATCACAACATCCGACAATGCCTGCGGGACGTCGGGCTGCGCTTCGATCAGCGGCTGCGGCTCCTGAGTGAGAACCGCCGCGAGCATTCGCTGCGGAGTAGTTCCTGCAAACGGCGATCGTCCGTTCAGCAGCTCGTACGCAAGGAGTCCTACTGCGTAGATGTCGATGCGATGATCAGCCGACGCATCACCAGCGAGCTGTTCCGGCGCCATGTAGGCCGGCGTCCCGATTGCCATACCGGTGGCTGTCATTCCCTGCGACGACGGCATTGCCGCATTGAGCGCCTTTGCTACGCCGAAATCGGTGATGAGGGCGTACGATCCCGACCTGAGGATATTTGCTGGCTTGATGTCGCGGTGAACAATGCCGGCTTGATGTGCGTAATCGATAGCTTCGCCCACGTGATTCAGGACGCGCAGAACTTCGCCGACCGACATGCGGCCGTCTTTCTGAATTGCCGTCTTGAGGGATTCGCCCTTGATGAACGGCATCGTAAAGTAGAGGAGATCGTCGTGGTCACCGGCGGAGAGCAGCGGAACTATG
>DASROK010000425.1:0-5440 GCA_035646915.1 Gemmatimonadaceae bacterium | reverse complement strand
TCTCAGGGTGATCGATAGGCTGACCACGAAACTCACGGAGAGCAATCCGCCGCCCTGAATCGGCAGCCGCAGCCTCGAGCATCTCCAGGAAATACGACTTCGACAAATGAAAGCTGCAGCTCGCCGTGAACAGCATTCCATCCGGCGCGAGCAGCCGCATCGCACGCATGTTGATGTCCTTGTATCCGCGAATTGCCGCCGGAATCGAGCTTCGTGTTTTTGCAAATGCAGGCGGGTCGAGCACAATCGTATCGAACCGCGCTTCGTCGCTTTCCTTTTCCCGCAGGAAATCGAATGCGTTTGTCTCGACGAAGTCGATGTTCGTAATTCCATTGAGAGCCGCATTCGCTTTTGCGCGCTCGAGAGCCTGCGCGGAGGAGTCGAGCGCAATCACCTCGTCTGCATTCTGCGCCAGATGCAGCGCGAATGATCCGTGATAGCTGAAGCAGTCCAGCGCGACGCCCTTCGCCGACTGGCCCGCGAGATGTCGATTCTCGCGCTGGTCCAGGAATGCGCCAGTCTTCTGCCCGGTATGGGGCGCGGCGATGTAACGAATGCCGTACTCGTCGACCTCGATCTCGTGCGGGACTTCGCCATGCAGCGCTATTGTCTCACGTACGAGGCCTTCCTTGCCGCGAAGTGCAGAGTCATTCCGCGCGAGGATTCCATCGACTCTCAGCACGTGAACAATCGCGTCGACTATTTCATTTCGAAAAGTTTCGAGACCCGCGCTCATCAGCTGAATGACAGCCCACCTGTCATATCGATCGACAACGAGCGACGGGCATCCGTCAGCCTCGCCATGAATTACGCGGTAGGCGTTTGTTACAGTCTCCAGGCTCACGCGCTGGCTCATTGCGCGCTCGACCTTGGCGCGCCACCAGTCAGCATCGATTACAACATCTGGATCAGGCTCGAGAAGCCTGAGAGAGATCTCCGAGCGAGGGCTCCATAACGCCCAGCCCAGCGGGCGGTTACGATTATCCCGCACCATCACAACGCCCGGCGGAACAGCCGGACGCTCGGCGACATCGCTACGGTAAATCCACGGGTGGCCGGACTCCCAGCGACGCAAACCTTTGGTGGTCACACGTGCCGTATTCTGCATTCGATGAATCTAACCCGCCGGCCCTGTACGCTTTTTGCCTAAGGAGGAAGCATGCTTCGTTACTTCTCGTTCATTGCGGGAGCTGCGGCGGGCGTGCTCTACTACAACGAGCGTCGTGAGCGCATTGCTCTCGAACGACTCGGCGCCGCCAGTCTCGAGTCGCTCCTCGATGCCATTGATGCAAACAATCCGGAGACCGGCGCGCACGTTCGACGCGTTGCGCAGTATGCATTGACTCTCGCGTGCGCCGCGGATCTCGACGAAAGAATGCAGCATCGGGTCGAGCGTGTTGCGCTCTTTCACGACATCGGGAAAATCGATGAGGCAATAACCGACATCGTGAAGGAACCAAAGAAGCTCACTCCCGAAGAACGGCGCGCGATAATGCAGCACCCGCGCCGGGGCGCCGATGTTCTCGAGCCGCTGTCGACCTTTTTTCCCGAGCTGCCCGAAGGAGTTCTCTCTCACCACGAGCAGTGGGATGGACGCGGTTACCCTCGCAAACTGCGAGGCTCAGCGATTCCCATTGAGGCGCGAATCGTTTCGATTGCCGACACTTTCGATGCCGTTACCGCATCTCGCCCCTACACGCACGCGCGCACACTCGAGACAGCGAGAAAAGTCATCGATGAAGGCCGCGGCACTCAGTTCGATCCGGAGCTAGTCGATCTTTTCCTGAGCCCACCGCTAATGCAGGAAGTCGAGAGAATCATGCGGAGGGAAAATGCGCCGAAAAAAGCGGGAGGCACGCGGCGCCGAAACGCGCCGTCTGCAAACATTCCCGACATCACCTTCCGATGGCGATCGCCATCTCGACTGCTGCGGCGTGCGGATCTCGCGCACCCATAACCGACGCGATCGCCGCCACTCCAGCACCACCTGCATCGATCACCGCCCGGGCATTTGCCGCCGAGATTCCGCCGATACCGACTGCAGGCAATCCGGTCGCTACAGCCAGGCGCGTAAACTCCGGGATGCCGATCGCCGAACCGGCATCCTTCTTCGATGCGGTCGCGAAGACGGGACCGACGCCGATGTAGTCCGCGCCGTGCGCCGTGTGACTTTCCTCATCGTTGCCGACTGATTTTCCGATGATGAACCCTTCAGGCGCAAACTTTCGGACCGCTCCAACGGGCATGTCATCGGCGCCGAGGTGGACGCCGGCTGCACCGGCGGCAATGGCGACGTCGGCACGATCGTTCACGATGACAGGAACTCCAACTGATTTCACGAGCTCGTGGGCGAGAGCAACGAGATCGCGGGCCGTTACGTCCTTCAGCCGGAGCTGAATGCAGGTCGCTCCACCGCGCGCGACTGCTGCGCATCGCTCGATCAGTCCTGTCTGACCATCACGCACATTGTCGGTGATGGCAATGAACCGGATGATCGAAAGATCGATCACTTGCGAACGAGCCGCTTGGCCTGCTCGTGCTCGGCGAGCGTTTTCCGGAATTCGTGATGACCGTCAGGCGCAGCGACGAAGTAGAGAAAATCAACGTTGGCTGGATACAGCGCAGCGAGAAGGCTGGGGCTTCCAGGTGATGCGATCGGTCCTGGGGGAAGTCCGGGATACTTGTAGGTGTTGTATGGTGAGTCGACTTCCAGATCCTTGTTGAGCAGTCGCGGCGTGTGCCTGCCGCGAGCGTATTGGACTGTCGGGTCCGCCTGGAGAAGCATCTTCGCTCGCAGCCGGTTCAGGTAGACTGCAGCGATGACAGGCCGCTCTGCCGGCACTTTTGCCTCGCGCTCGACGATCGAAGCGAGAGTCACCGCCTGGTGACGCGTAAGCGAATCTTTCGCGAGCTGTGCGGTCCACTCCGGCTTCCATTCGCGCTCGAAGCGTTTGACCATCTCGAGAATTGCGTCACGGGGACGAGTTCCATCGGGGAACGCGTAAGTATCGGGGAAGAGATAGCCTTCGAGAGTTTGTCCCGGAATCCCAAGGCGATTGATGATTGCCGTATCGCGAACAGCTGCGTTGACTGAATCGACAGGCACAGACAGCGCTTGCGCGACGAGCGGGACGATCTGGGAGATCGCGAACCCTTCGGGAATCGTGATGGTGTTCACGAGCCCGTGACCGCCATGCAGTGCGTCAAGAATCTCAGACCATGGCGTTCCGCGCTTGATGAGATACGTACCCGGCTTGATGTTGCGGTCGGTTTGTTTTGCGCGAGCGTAAAGCTTGAAAACGAATTTCGACCCCACGAGGCCTGCGTGACTCAGGCTGTCCGCTGCGGCTGCGAAGGATGCTCCTTTCGGCACGATGACACGGATCGGCGCGCCCCTGGGACTTCCGCACGCCGTGCACAAAAGCAGCAACAGAAAAACGCGACGTATCATGTTGAAATATTCAGAGCGTTCTGCAGGAGAATCGTCGCGGCCATCGCGTCGACATCGCCTTTTCTTCCCCTCGTAGAACCTTCCATTTCCTTGATAGCGCGCAACGATGCGGCAGTTGTGTAGCGCTCATCGTGAAACTGTACCGACAACCCAGTTCGCTTTTCCAGCTCGCCACCGACGCGGCGAACTTCTGCCGTCCAGTCTGTTTCGTTGCCTTCGCCGTCGAGAGGAAGACCAAGAACAAAACCCTTTGCCTCCAGCGATTCGGCACGACGAATGATCTCAGCGATCGGCGCCCGCTTGCCGGCACGACGCTGAATAAATCCCGCCGGCGACGCGATCATGCCCAGCTCATCAGCGATCGCCAGACCGACACGCTTCTCGCCGTAGTCCACAGCCATGAACCGGGCGAGTGAGGAATTCACGCGCCTCCCTGCGCCATCTGCTGAAAGAACTCAGCGTTGTTCTTCGACTTGCGCATCTGCCGGAGAAGAAATTCCACTGCTTCTGCCTCAGGCATGTCGGCGAGGAACTGCCTCAAGAGCGTGACACGATTGATCTCGGCTTGAGAAAGAAGAAGCTCTTCCTTTCGTGTACCTGATTTGAGAATGTCGACAGCAGGGAACACTCGCCTGTCGGCAATCTTGCGATCGAGCACGAGCTCCATGTTTCCCGTGCCCTTGAACTCCTCGAAGATCACGTCGTCCATACGCGAGCCGGTCTCGGTCAGCGCAGTCGCAATGATCGTGAGCGAACCTCCACCATCGATCTTGCGCGCACTTCCAAAAAATTTCTTCGGCTTGTACAGTCCCGCAGCATCGACCCCGCCGGAAAGAATCTTCCCTGACTGCGGAGCCACGGCATTGTGCGCGCGCGCAAATCTCGTCAGTGAATCGAGCAGGATCACGACATCCTTTCCTGCCTCGACCAGTCGTTTCGCCTTCTCCAGAACCATGTCGGCAACCAGCACGTGCCGGGATGCGCCCTCGTCGAACGTCGAGCTGATCACTTCCGCGCGCTTCGTGCTCTTGATCATCTCGGTGACTTCTTCGGGCCTCTCATCAATCAACAAAATGATGATCGTCACCTCAGGATGATTCTCGGCGATTGAATTCGCCATCTTCTCCAACAGAATGGTTTTGCCCGCGCGGGGAGGAGAGACTATGAGGCCGCGCTGCCCTTTTCCGATTGGAGCGAAGATATCGACGACTCGCATGGAGAGATCGCCGTCCTTCGACTCGAGGCGCAAGCGCGTGTCAGGATAGCGCGGCCTGAGGTTGTCGAATGGAACACGCGTCTTGATTGCTTCCGGATCGACGCCGTTGACGCTTTCGACTTTGAGCAGCGCGAGGTAGCGCTCCCACGCTTTTGGCGGACGTACCTGCCCGCGAACGAGATCGCCAGTGAGAAGGCCGAAGCGTTTTATCTGCGAGGGCGAAACGTAGATATCATCGGGGCCAGCGAGATAGCTGTAGTCCTGGCTGCGGAGAAATCCGTAGCCTTCGGGAAGAATCTCGAGAACGCCTTCGCCGTGAAGCGCGACGTTGGAGTCGAGAAGGTTCTGCTCGATGCGAAAGATGAGCTCAGGCTTTGCCGCGACAGCAGTGTCGTGGATGTTCAGGCCTTCGGCCATGTCCTGGAGCTCGGAAACTGATTTGCGCTTTAGTTCTGCGATGTCCACTGTGACGGGCAATCCAACTGTATAGCGGCGGGACTCGAATAAATTCGAGCGTAAGTGATTGGGCTTTGAGGAGGGAACTTTGGCGAAGCTAACCGACCCTTTGGGACTGGTCAAGCTCAGTCCTCGATGGTCCTAAGCAATCACTTCAAGTACCGGAGAGGTCGCTTCTTGATGTCGGCCATCAAGGCGGCGAGCTCTTCCCGCAACTTTGCCGTCTCAATCGAAAAAGTGCTGTCGGATTTCATTTTGCCGATGGTGCCGCCGGCCGACGCGAGAGAACGCAGTGAATCGACTTCGCCCTGAAGATG
>DASROK010000424.1:0-4262 GCA_035646915.1 Gemmatimonadaceae bacterium | reverse complement strand
ACACGACTTACACTGAACGGGATGCCCGGCAGGCTGTTGATCTGCTTGACGGCAGCGTCGGCAGATACGTTTTCATCTCCAGCGGCCAGGTATATCTGGTTCGGGAAAACATCGAACGCCCGTTTCGCGAAGAGAGCTATGAAGGCGCGATCATGCCCGAGCCCGCGCGGCAGTCAGCAGATCATCCGAGCTGGCTCTACGGAATCGATAAGCGGCTGGCGGAGCAGATGATCGAAGACGCGCACGAGCGAACGGGATTTCCCTTCACGACACTGCGGCTACCAATGGTAGCGTCGGAGCGCGATCACTACGGCCGCATTCAGGGTTACGTCGCGAGACTGACAGATGGCGCGCCTCTCATTGTTCCGGAAGGCAAAGGTCTCCCATTGCGTCACGTCTATGTGAACGATGTTGCAAGGCTTGTCACTGGCCTGGTCAAATCGCGACAAGGAATTGGAGAGGCATACAATATTTCGTACGGGTCTTCGATTACGCACGACGAATTTCTCAGCATGCTTGCGGACGCAGCAGAGACGGAGCCGCAACTGGTGATGGTCGAGAGGAAGAAACTCGACGAGGCCGGTTTACTTCCGGATTGCTCGCCGTTCACTGGCCGCTGGATGTCCGAGCTCGAAAACACCCGCTCTCGCAAGGCATTCCCGGTGGAGTACTCAGCTCCTGCAGCTTATCTCCCTTCCATTGTCGCGGATTATCGGTCGCGATGGGCACAGCTGGGATTGGTGCCTGACAGTTACAGGCAGCGGAAGGCCGAGATCGAATTCCTCGAGTCGATCACTTAACGGGCTGTTTGTCCGCATAGGTGACCGGATGGCCGAACTGCCACTGACTGTTTTTCCGATCCTCCATTGGCGTCGCAATCATTCTCTCGAACATAGGCATGAGCTGCCGCTGTGCGGGAGTTACAACTGCGCCCGCAATTTCGGGCTGTTCCCAGAAAACTTCCCAGTATTTCTTCTGAATTGTCTTCACGCTGTCCAGCTCCGCCTTGCCCGCTGCTCCGTTGCCTCTCGAGAGAAATTCCCCGAGCGGGACGTATAGGGCGCGTACGCGCGCCGAATACACGGAGTCCGCGCTCCTGAGATCCTTTATCTGAGACGCACTCAGGAACAGCGAGTCGCTTTCGCTCAAAAGGAGCTTGTGAATGCTCGAAGTATTCGAGAGGTAAAACGCAGCGAGCGAGTCTGCTGACCGGCGCTGCCATCCCGTTGGGCTCTTCACCGGTTCCACTGCGCGACGCAGCTGCTGAAGATCGAAGTTCGTCGAAAGATTCAATGAGAAATCGATGACTATGCGGAATGGATCCCGGCCAAGTGAGCGTGCAATGAGCGATTTCCCGAAGCGAGGATTCACGTCGTACTTGAATCGCTGCGCGTCCTTGTCGAATCCTCTTGGAATGAGGAGCGTAGCATCGGGAATGATCTGCGATCCCCAGCCGCGCAGGTTGTCGTTGCCATGTATCGCCTGGTCGAGGCCGGCAAGCACGTTCTGCAGGTATATCTGCGGAAGCACACGACCACCCCACTTCTTTGGCATTGGCGGTCGCCACTGAATGTTGAGTGACTGACTCCACTGCGAGCGGCATCCATTCCTTGGCGCAATTCGGCCGAGGCTCGCCAGGAGACAGTCCTTTGCATTTCCGCTCGAGTTGTCGATGAGGAGGCGCATCTGTGAAGCGAGCTGGGCATCAGTCTCCCTTGCAGGATCAGGAACAAATGCACGATCACCGCCGCGGCCATCACCGTTGATGTCGCCCTGCACAATTGCCGTGTAGGGGAGTCCTGACTGCAGTCGGCTGAAGAGTGTCACCGTTCCTGTTTTCGGATGCGAGAAACCACCAGTCAAAACCACTACATGGCGCGCATCCGTTCCACTTGGCGCCCACTCCTTCGACCGCGGGTCACCGAAGGCAGCTCCGTCAAATCCGCGGAATTGTCTTCGCGTCCATTGCAGCGTGTAGGACGTGGATGCATAAAAGGAGAACTTCGTCCTGAACTTGAACACGTCAGGCGCAAGTCCGAACGTGAGCTGACCGCCGTACCCTCGCAGATCACTGACACGCTTTGCGACGCGGCCGAAATCATTCGAGACGCGCGATTCGGCCGCGGAAACAGCGCCCGTGCCTGCATCGATGCCGAGAGGAGAAACGAATACCGAACGGTTCGCTTCGTCTGCGAGAGTCATTCGCTTCACTCCGGCGAAGTTCGCGTCGATCACGCCAGGTTGCGAGACGTCGTACGACACAAGGCCGCCAACTCTGAGGAGCAGATCCTTCGGAAGGTTTGTCGACCAGTCCAGAGCGCCGCGCCAGCTGCGCGGAACGTCGTAGGAAGGATCGATCAGCGTTACCGACGGCGCTCTCTCGGCAAGCGCGCCGCTTCCATCGCGGCATTCTGTTGGAATCTCATCCACTGTTCCGGTGAACTTGCTCCAGTCAACCGCGGGAACAGCCGCGCCCACACACGAGAGCGTCGATGTCGCACCGCTGAGTCCGGTCGATGCTGACGCATCCGCGAGGACGCCGGGTCGCAGCAGGTCGCGGAATTCTCCGATGCCGCCGCGAATTACACCAACTGTTGTACGATAGAATCTCCCCACAGGACTCTGATTGGTGCCGTTACCGTTTTCCTTGTCTCTGTTGTATGTGTACGAGAATCCAACGCGCGGGCTCACGTGAATTCGAGACGGCGCTACTCCGGTTTTCACCCCAAGTGCGCTCTCGAGCGCGGCGTTCTTCGCGGGACTGTCAAAGAAACCATCGGCTTCGAGTCTCGCTCCATACAGAACGCTGAAGAATTTCGTCGGAGTGAACTGATGCGCGAGCGCAGCCGCACTGTTCCACACATCGCCGGACTTGTCCGGCTGGATCAGCGTGCGCGAAAAGCTCGCAGGCCGCCCGGCCTCGAAATCATCGATTGAATTGAAAGTAAATGTGCCGAGATTGTTCGCGATTCCTTTCTGCTCGAGTCCGTCGGCGCGTCCCCAGAGCAGTGCCTTGAAGCGATGCCTGCGTCCCCTCGCATTCCAGATCGTCTCGTTCGCAGCTTCGGCTGTCCACCTTGAATCATCCGCGGAGAGTGATGAGCCGCCACCAAGCGTCACCGACGTAACGTCAGCGCCTTCATCGAGTGCCGATCGTACAAGAATGTTCGCACCGGGAAGATTCCGGTATGGATCTACTTCAGTGTGCACCGCGCTTGCCGCAACTCGTGTTTCGGTCAGCGTGCGCTTCCCTGCTCCGACGTACGCTCCAAGCGTGAGCTGCGCGCCGAGCGTTCGCTCCTGTCTCTCTCCCGCGGATGAAGGCGCGGCAAGAGGACCGAATCCAAGCGCGCCATCCCGCGTCACGCCGATGTAGCTCGTCAGCGCTTTGGTTTTCATTGTATCGCGTGTGTCGTCGAGTCTGCCGAGCCACGTAACTCCGCTGTGCTCACGGGCGCCGGGTACCCCGGATGATGCAACGGGCAAACCAAGAGGAGTGGAAATCGCAATCAGTCGTGCGATCGAGTCTGGCGATACACCAGCAGTGCGCAGCGCGTCAGCGCTTGCGCTGAGTAGTGTTGCCGGCTCGCTCGAGCTGCGCGCGACATCGAGCGCGACGTTGTAAGTGAGCGCTCGCCGAATCAATTCACCGTCCGCGCCAACGCTTGCGCGAATACCTCCGCTGGGCGCACCGAGTGCGCGGCCGATTGCGTCGGAAAACTGCCATGCTGTCGGATCGAGAGTTATGAACCCGTTGCGCCGCATGTAGCTGCGGCTGCCGGGTCCAAGTCTGACATCGACATTTGCACCTGCGAAACCGCCGCGCGTGGGATCGAAGGTAGCTCCAGTCACCCGCGTCTCGGTGCGAGCCGCGCGCGGAATAGAGCTCGCATTCATTCCCATTCCGTTGAGGGTGTTGAGATTCGATTCCGAGCCGGATCCGAGAATCGAGGCGCCGTTCGCACCCAGCGTGACGTTCGACATGGTGCCTGCGAGCGCGTTCAGATCGCCGGCAATTGTCGGTGCGACTGCTCCGCTTATTCCATCATTCCACTTTTCCGAAGATCCCGGCTCGAGCTGTGTCGGAGTGATTGGGTTCGTCGCACGCACGGGGCGTGTGGCGGAAATGCGCATTGCTTCGAGTGTTGCGACGTCCCTTGCAAGCGCGAAGTTCGCGACGATCTCGGAGCCTGTTGCTCCTGCGTCCCGCTGCACTCGTCGCCGCGCCGATTTGAATCCCGTCGCGCTCACATAGACGAGAT